>JBIJED010000031.1:0-11504 GCA_044343785.1 Azospirillales bacterium
GACCTTCGTCCACCACACGACGGCCGCCGCATCGGTCGCGGCCCTCCGCGCGCTCGGGTTCGGGGACCGGTCGGCCGCGACGGGCGGTTGAGGGGGCCGTCGCCCCCCCCTCCCCCTCAGAACTGGTCGGCCGTCATCGCCATCATCGGCTTCGCCCCCGACATGATGGCGGCGAACAGGCTGGACGTCTCCGGCAGGATGCGGGCGTAGAAGAACGCGGCCGTCTTCAGCTTGGCGTCGTAGAAGGCCGCGTTGCCGTTCGCCGTCGGCAGCTTCACGGCCGCCGCCTTCGCCATCCGCATCCACATCCATCCCACCGCCACCAGCGCGAACAGGCGCAGATAGTCGGCCGAGGCGGCGCCCGCCTCGTCCGGGTTGCCCATGCCCTTCTGGGCGATCCAGGCCGTCGCCTGCTGGAGCCGGCCGTAGGCCTTGGCGAGCTGGCCCGCCATCTCGGCCGTCGCCGGATCCTCCATCGCCGCCTCAAGCTCCGCACCCAGCGGGTGGAAGAAGCGGCGAAGCAGCCGGCCCATGTGCATCGGCAGCTTGCGGCCCACGAGGTCGAGCGCCTGGATGGCGTTGGCGCCCTCGTAGATCTGCGCGATGCGGGCGTCGCGGACGAACTGCTCCATCCCCCATTCGCGGATGTAGCCGTGGCCGCCGTAGAGCTGCTGGGCCTTCACCGCCGCCTCGAAGCCGTAGTCGGTGAAGAACGACTTGGCGATCGGCGTCATCAGCGCGACGAAGTCGTCGGCCTCCTGCCGCACCGCCGGGTCGGGGTGCTTCAACGCGGTGTCGATCTGCATGCCGAGCCAGTAGCCCAGCGCCCGCGACCCCTCGTTCAGCGCGCGGATCCACAGGAGGTTCCTGCGCACGTCGGGGTGGACGATGATCGGGTCGGCCGCCCTCTCCGGCGCCTTGGCCCCGGTGAGCGACCGGCCCTGCAGGCGGTCCTTCGCGTACTGCACCGCGTTCTGGTAGGCGACCTCGCCGATGCCGAGGCCCTGCATGGCGACGCCGAGGCGCGCGGCGTTCATCATGGTGAACATCGCCCGCATGCCGCCGTGGGGCCGGCCGACGAGCCAGCCCCTGGCCTCGTCGAAATTCATCACGCAGGTGGCCGACGCCTTGATGCCCATCTTGTGCTCGATCGAGCCGCAGGCGACGCCGTTGCGGGGCCCGGGCGTGCCGTCGTCGCGGGCCAGGAACTTCGGCACCACGAACAGGCTGATGCCGCGCGTGCCCACCGGCGCGTCCGGCAGCTTGGCCAGCACGAGGTGGACGATGTTCTCGGTCAGGTCGTGCTCGCCGGCGGAGATGAAGATCTTGGTGCCGGTGATCGCGTAGCTTCCGTCGTCCTGCGGGATCGCCTTGGTGCGGATCAGGCCGAGGTCGGTGCCGCAGTGGGGCTCGGTCAGGCACATGGTGCCGGACCAGGTGCCGTCGACCAGCCTCGGCAGGTAGCGGGCCTTGAGCGCGTCCGACCCGTGCTGGTGCAGCGCCTCGTAGGCGCCGTGGCTGAGGCCCGGGTACATGCCGAACGACATGTTGGCCGAGGACAGGATCTCGGACATGACGAAGTTGACGACCTGCGGCAGGCCCTGCCCGCCGTAGTCCGGGTCGGCGGAGACGGCCGTCCACCCGGCCTCGCGGTAGCGGTCGTAGGCGGCCTTGAAGCCCTTCGGCGTGCGGACGACGCCGTTCTCGAACGTGCAGCCCTCCTCGTCGCCCGACTGGTTGAGGGGCTGAAGCTCGTTCTCGGCGAACTTCGCCAGCTCCTCCAGCACCTGCGTCAGGAGGTCGGGTGTCGCGTCCTCGTAGCCCGGCAGGGTGGAGACGCGCTCCACGCCCAGCACGTCCTCGAGCACGAAGCGGATGTCGTCGATGGGGGCCTTGTAGCTCGGCATTGGTCTTCCTCCCCGGGTCGTCGGCGGGGCCGGCGGGCCCCATCCTTCGACAGGCTCAGGATGAGGCCCTCATGGTGAGCCTGTCGAACCATGAGGGCCGATCGGGACCGGTCAGTTCCGCAACGGCTTTCCCGTCTCCAGCATGTGCTCGACCCGGGCGACGGTGCCGGACCTTCGGAGAAGGGTCATGAAGGCCGTGCGTTCGGCCTCCAGCAGATCGTCCTCGGTCACGGGCACGGTCACGTCCGCCCCCTCCCCGCCGGTCAGCACGGTCGCCAGCGCCTCCGACACCGTCACGTCGTAGGGCGTCGCCTTGCCCTGCTGGGCGAGGTCGCGGACCGCCAGCATCAGCGCGGCCTTGCCCGTCGCACCCGGCAGGCGGACCTCCACCGGCTGCGGCGGCTGGTACCCCTCCACCATCGCGAGCGCCTTCGCCTTGGCGTCGAACAGCAGGCGGTCCCTGTTCATGGTGATGCCGTCGGTCGGCCGCAGGAAGCCGATGTCCATCGCCTCGGCGGCCGACTTCGCGACCTTCGCCGTCGCGATCGTCTCGAACGCCTTGGCCACGGGGGGCATCGGCCCGCCCGCCCGCTTGGGCGCGGTCGACAGGCGCACCAGCATCTCCTTGCAGCCACCCCAGCCGGGGATGAGGCCGACACCGACCTCGACGAGGCCGATGTAGCTCTCGGCGTGCGCCTGCACGGCCGAACAGTGCAGCAGCACCTCGCACCCGCCGCCCAGCGCCATGCCCGAGGGCGCGCCCACTACCGGGAAGGGCGCGTGCTTCAGCGCCCTGTAGACCTGCTGGCCTTGGGCGACACTTTCCTCGATCGTGGGCCACATGCCGATGTTCAGCGCGAACATCGCGATCCCGAGATTGGCGCCGACCGAGAAGTTGTCGGCCTCGTTGTGGATCACCAGCGCCTTCCAGCGCCCGCCCGATCCCTTCACCGTCTCCATCGCCCGCGACAGAAGGGCGAAGATCTCGGGGTCGAGGGTGTTCATCTTCGACGTGAACTCGAAACAGAGCACCCCGTCACCGATGTCCCAGAGGGCTGCGGACGCGTTCTTGGCCACAGGCTTCGACGCCCGCTTGACGTCGGACAGCAGCAGCACGCCGTCCGGTCGCCGCACCTCGGCATGGTCGCCGCCGGTGGTCAGGTGGAAGAGCCGCCCGTCGCGCACCTCGTAGAACGGGCGCCCGGCGGCGATCGCCAGCATCTTGGGGATCGGCCGGCCCTCGGCGGCGAGGCGCTCTGCGAACCAGCCGGTCCCCAGCTGGTCGATCATCTCGAACGGACCGCGCTTCCACGCGTAGCCGAGGCGCATCGCGGCGTCGACCGCGCCGATGTCGTCGGCGATGTCGGGCACGAGATCGGCCGCGTAGGCGAGCGTGCGGGACAGCACCTCCCAGGCGAAGCGGCCGCCCTTGTCGGGGTGCTCCACCAGCGCGCGCAGGCCCTTCTTGCCGGCGTCCACGCTCTCCAGCGTCACGCGCGAGGCGGCGGGGCGGTATTCGCCCGTCTTCAGGTCGATCGCCTGCTTCTCGCGGCTTCCGTCCTCGCCCTTCTTCAGGGCGAAGAAGCCGCCCTTGCCCTTCCGGCCGGTGTAGCCGTCGGCGATCATCGTCGTGACGAGCGGGCTGTCGCGCCAGATCGCCCGATAGGCGTCGCCGTCCGGCAGGGTGCGCAGCAGGCTGGCGGAGACCAGCGGCATCAGGTCGATGCCGACGAGGTCCATCAGCGCGAAGACGCCGGTCTTGGGAATGCCCATCGGCCGCCCGCCGACCGCGTCCGCCTCCTCCACCGTCAGCCCGTGGTCGAGGGCCGCGTTGAACGCCGCCTGGATCCAGAAGGTGCCGATGCGGTTGGCGATGAAGCCGGGTGTGTCCTTGCAGCGGACGACGCCCTTGCCCAGCGTGACGTCGCCGAAGCGGGTCACCGCCTCCACCACCTCGTCCCGCGTCCGGGGCCCCTTGACCACCTCCAGCAGGCGCATGTAGCGCGGCGGATTGAAGAAGTGGGTGACGCAGAAGTCCCGGCGGAAGGCGTCCGACTGCCCCTCGGTGAGGATCGCCAGCGGGATGGTCGAGGTGTTGGAGGAGACGACGGAGCCCGGCTTCCGGTGCGCGTCGACCTTGGCGTAGATCTCCGCCTTCACCTTGGGGTTCTCGACCACCGCCTCGACGATCCAGTCGACGTCGGCAAGGCGGTGCAGATCGTCCTCGACGTTGCCGGGCGTGACGAGGCGCGCGGCCTTCGGCGTCATGAAGGGGGCGGGATCGGTCTTCAGCATCCGTTCGATCGCCGTGCGGGCGACGACGGAGCGGTCGTTCCCGGCCTTCGCCGCCTCGGGCACGACGTCGAGCAGGAGGACGGGGATGCCGGCGTTGGCGATGTGGGCGGCGATGCCGCCGCCCATCACGCCAGAGCCGATGACGGCCGCGGAGCGGATCTCCATGGGTCGGATCCTCCCGCGGCTCAGACGGCTTCGAGGATCGTGGCGATCCCCTGCCCGCCGCCGATGCACTGGGTGGCGAGCGCGAACTGCTTGCCCTCGCGCTTCAGCAGCGCCGCGGCCTTGCCGGTGATGCGGGCCCCGGTGGCGCCGAGCGGATGGCCCAGCGCCAGCGCGCCGCCGTCGAGGTTGATCTTCCCCATGTCGAGGTCGAGGTCGTGGACGCAGGCGATCGCCTGGGCCGCGAACGCCTCGTTCAGTTCGATCACGTCGATGTCCCTGGCCGCCAGCCCGGCGCGCTTCAGCGCCTTCCGGGTCGCGGGCACCGGGCCGATGCCCATCACCTCGGCGTCGCAGCCGGCGACGGCCACCGAGCGGATCCGCGCCAGGATCGCGAGGCCGTGGGCCTTCGCGTACGCTTCCGAGGTGACCAGCACCGCCGACGCCCCGTCGGTCAGCGGCGAGGAGGTACCGGCCGTCACCGTGCCCTCGGCGTCGAAGGCGGGCTTCAGGCCCGACAGCGCCTCCTGGCTCGCCTCGGGCCGGATCGTCCCGTCCCGGGTCACGCCCGCGATCGGCACGATCTCGGCCGCCAGCCGCCCGTCCGCCTGCGCGGCGGCCGCCTTGCGGTGGCTGTCCACCGCCATCTGCTGCTGGTCGGCGCGGGTGATCTGATGGCGGCGGGCGAGGTTCTCCGCCGTCATCCCCATCGAGATGTAGGCCGCCGTGTTCGCCGCCAGCGTGGGGTTCGGCATCGGGTTGAAGCCGCCCATCGGTACGCGGGTCATGCTCTCGACGCCCGCGCAGACGAACGCCTCCCCGGCATCGAGCTGGATGGCGCCGGCCGCCATGTGGATCGACTGCATGGACGAACCGCAGAATCGGTTGACCGTGGTGCCGGCCACGGACTTCGGCAGTCCGGCCAGGAAGACCACGTTGCGGGCCATGTTGAAGCCCTGCTCGCCCTCCGGGAAGGCATTGCCGAGGATGAGGTCCTCGATGTCGGCCGGGTCGATGCCCGCGCTCTCGACCAGGGCCTTCACGACGGCGGCGACCATGTCGTCCGGCCGGACCTTCGTGAGCGCGCCCTTGTTCGCGAAGTGGAAGGGAGAGCGGGCATAGCCCGCGATGACGACGGACTTCATGGCGGTTCGCTCCTGTCGGCCTTCGTTGTCGTGGTCTCGGCGGCCTTGGCCAGATGGTCGCCGATCTGGCGATCGATGTCCCGCAATTCCGCGAGTGTCTGCTGCACGTCGCGCAACTGCATCTCAAGAGCGGCGATGCGGTCCCGGCACTTCTGGCCGAGGAACCGCATCTGCTCCGCCCGGTGCGGATCGGCGTCGTAGAGCGCCAGGAACTCGGCGATCTCCCGCACCGAGAACCCCAATCGCTTTCCCCGGCAGATCAGGATCAGCCGCGCCCGGTCGGCGTGGGTGTAGATGCGGGCCGTGCCGGCACGCAGCGGCGCGATCAGCCCCTCGTCCTCGTAGAAGCGGATGGTGCGCGCGGTCAGGTCCAGCTCCTGGGCGAGCTGGCCGATCGTGTAGGTGCGCGTGTCGCGGACGTCGGCGATCATCGGGCTTAGTATATGACGTTTACGTAAGGGTAAGCCCAGACATCCGGTGGCGCAAGCACGAAAACGTGAGCGCCCCCGATCTTGAAATCACATACCAAAGGATAAGTCTGTCGCGAACGCCGCCCGGGCGGATGAGAAACGGAGAGCAACGATGGCCCACGACGTCTCACGCCGCACGATCATGGCCGCCGCCGCGGCCGCCCCGCTGGCGACGGCCGCCGCCACCGCCCTGCCCCGCCCCTTGCTCGCCGCGGCTCCGGCACCCGAGGCGCAGGCCCCGGGCTTCTACCGCTTGAAGGTCGGCTCCGTCGTCGTCACCATCGTGAACGACGGCCAGTTCGCCCGCCCGAACCCCGCCGAGGGCTTCGTGCGGAACGCGAGCCCCGAGGCGGTCCGCGCGGCGTTGGAGGAGGCGATGATGCCGACCGACGCGCTGACGATCCCGATCAGCTTCACGGTCGTCCACACCGGCGGCCGGGTGGTCATGTTCGACAGCGGCACCGGCGGCCAGCTCGCCCCCACCGCCGCGAACGGCGCGCGGAACCTGCAGGCCGCGGGGATCGACCCGGCCTCGGTCGATCTGATCGTCTTCAGCCACTTCCACGGCGACCACATCTCGGGCCTCACGACCCGCGAGGGTCAGGTGGTGTTCCCGAATGCCGAGATCGCCGTGCCCGAGGCCGAGTGGGCGCACTGGATGGACGACGGCGTCATGTCCCGGGCGCCGGAGAACGCCCGCGGCGGCTTCCGGCTCGCCCGCGCCAAGTTCGGCCCCTATGCGTCGCGCGTCCGCCGCTACGGCGACGGTGCGGAACTCGCCCCGGGCATCCGCGCGATCAGCGCGCACGGGCACTCGCCGGGCCACACGGTGTTCCATGTGGCGGACGGGAACCAGCAGCTTCTGGTGCTCTGCGACACCACCAACCACCCGGCCCTGTTCGTCCGCAACCCGACGTGGGCGGCGGTCTTCGACATGGACGCGGACATGGCGGCCCAGAGCCGCCGCCGGATCCTCGACCGTGCCGCGGCGGACCGGGCGATGGTGATCGGCTATCACTTCCCGTTCCCGGCCGCCGGCCGGATCCGCGCGCGCGGCGATGGATTCGAGTTCGTTCCGGCGCCCTGGTCCTCGGCGCTCTGACCTTCGATGGAAGGGGTGGCCGCTCCGGCGGACGCCCCGACCGCCGCGAAATGCGGTCGGGAAACGAACGGTCCGGCGCGGAGGGGCCCGCCGTTCGGGAAGCGGGAACGAAGCGTCCGCCGCTCAGGCGGTGGCGCCGCTCAGGCGGTGACGCCGCGGCGGGACTGAAGAGCGTAATCCTGCTTCTGCATGGCGCTGATCGTCTTTTCCACGCCCGTGAGTACCCGGCGCGTGTTTCCCTCGACGACCTCCTGCACGACCTGACCCTGCAACTGCGCCCGCGAACGCGCGGACGCGACAACCTGGCCGACAAGATCGATCGCCTGGCGATTGGTCCCGATGGACAGTGCCATCTGCTCCTCGTCTGGTGGCTTCGCCACCCGAATGAAGCGGCGATCTTCTGATCACCCCATGGCTAACAATAGTTGTTCGTCCTGGCCGAAGCAAGCGCCCCGCGGCGATCAGGCACCGATGTCAACCACTTGCACGTCGACGCGCCGCCGCTGGCCGGCCCTTTCGACGGTGAGCGGGGCCGTGCCGCCGACCCCGACGCGGACCAGTTCGCGTGCGAGGTCCGCCAGCGTCCGCACCGGCCGCCCGCCGACATCCACGATGACATCCCCGGGCCGGCCGTCGGCGTCGGCACCCGTGAGGCCCGCCCGGTCGGCCGGCCCGCCCGGGACCACCCGCTGCACGACCAGCCCGCGCACGTCCGCCCGCGCGGCGGCGTCCTCGCCCGCGACCACGATGCCGATCCCCGGTCGCGGCACCCGGCCGTCGCGGATCAGCGCCGGCACGACCCGGTTGACCGTGTCGACCGGGACCGCGAATCCGATTCCGCCGCCCGCCCCGGTCGTGGTCAGGATGGCGGTGTTGACGCCGATCAGGCGCCCGGCGCTGTCCAGCAACGGACCGCCGGAGTTGCCGGGGTTGATCGCAGCGTCGGTCTGGATCACGCCCGCGATCTCCCGCCCGCCCTGGGTCGGGAGGCGGCGGTCGATGGCCGAGACGATCCCCGTGGTGAGCGTGCGCGAGAGGCCGAACGGGTTGCCGATCGCGAAGGCCTGCTGGCCCACCCGCAGGTCGGCCGACGTGCCGACCGGAATCGGGCGCAGCACCTGCAGGTTCCCGCCGAGGGGGACCACGGCGAGGTCGTTGTCCGGATCGGCGCCGACGACGGCCGCGAGCGACGTCCCGCCGTCGTCGAAGCGCACCAGCACGCGGGCGGCGCCCTCGACGACGTGGGCATTGGTCACCACGTGCCCGGCGCGGTCCCAGACGAATCCCGAGCCCGTCCCGGTCCGCCGGACGCCGCGCGGGCCTTCCGTGACGATGGTGACGACCGAGGGAGCCGCCTGCTCGAACAGCGCGACCGTGTGGCTCTCCACGTCGCCCAGCGCACCGCGCGGCATCACCGCGCGCGGCTCGTCGGCCGTCATCGTCAACGTCACGATCGTGCGCTGACCGATCCAGAGCGTCGCCAGCACCAGCACCCAGACCGCGGCGAAGCGCCAGAAGCGGCCCGGCCTCGCGGCGACCGGGGGCGGGCCCGCGTCGCCGTCGACCGGGCCGCGGGGTCGCTGCGGCGGCGGGGCCGCGGGCGGCCCACGGCCGTCCGGCGCGCCTTCGTCCGGCCGCCGACCCCAGGGGCCGGTCACGCGCGGGCCGGCCGGCGGATCAGCCCGCCGGGCGCGCCTTCGCCGCCTCCTCCTCGAGGAGGGCCTTGCGGTTCAGCTTGCCGATGAGCGTCTTCGGCAGTTCGTCGCGGAACTCGACCTGCTTGGGCTGCTCGATGGTCGAGAGCTTGTCCTGCAGGAAGGCCTTCAGGCCCTCGGCGTCCAGCGTCTCGCCCTCCTTGAGCCGGATCCAGGCCTTGACCGTCTGGCCCCGGTAGGCGTCCGGGATGCCGCCCACCACCACCTCGGCGACGGCCGGGTGCAGGTGGATCGCCTCCTCCACGTTGCGGGGATAGACGTTGAAGCCGGAGCACAGGATCAGATCCTTGATGCGGTCGACGATGAAGACGTACCCGTCCTCGTCCATGTAGGCCACGTCCCCGGTGTGGAGGAGTCCGTCGCACAACGTCGCCGCGGTCTCCTCGGGCCGGTTCCAGTAGCCCTTCATCACCTGCGGCCCGCGCACGCACAGCTCGCCGCGCTCCCCGATCGGGACCGGTGTCCGCCCGTCCTCGAGGCTGACCAGCTCGATGGTCGTGCCCGGCAGCGGCAGGCCGATCGACCCCGTCTTGTTGACGCCGGCGATCGGGTTGCAGTTGGTCACGGGCGAGGCCTCGGACAGGCCGTAGCCCTCGACGAGGCGGCACCCCGTCCCGCGCTCGAACGCCGCCTTCACCTCGATCGGCAGCGGCGCGCCGCCGGAGATGCAGAATTTGATCGAGGAGAGGTCGTAGCGCGACCGGTTCCTGTGGTTGTTGATGGCCGTGTAGATCGTGGGCACCGCAGGGAAGAGGGTCGGCCGCTTCTTGGCGATCGTCTCCATCACCTGGTCGAGCTCGAACCGCGGCAGCATCACGATCTCGGCACCAAGGCGGATCGGCAGGTTCATGGCCGCCGTCATGGCGAAGACGTGGAAGAACGGCAGCACCGCCAGCAGGCGCTCCTCCCCCGGCCGCGCGCCCTCGAACCACATCGTGGCCTGCGTCGCGTTCGCGTAAAGGTTCGCGTGGGTGAGCATCGCACCCTTGGGCAGGCCCGTCGTTCCGCCGGTGTACTGGAGGACGGCCACGTCCTCGGCCGGGTCGACCGCCACCCGCCCCGGGTCGCCGCCGTTCTCGGTCAGGTCGGCGAAGCGCAGGTGCCGCCCGTCGTCCAGCGTCGCCGCGATGTCCTTGCGCCGTGCGATCGGGAACAGGAGGTTCTTGGGGAACGGCAGCACGTCCTGCATGCGGCAGACGACGATCCGCTCCAGCGGCGTCCGCCCGAACATCTTGCGCAGCTTGCCCAGCAGCGCCTCGAGGTCGAGGGTGACCATGAGCTTCACGCCGCTGTCGGCGATCTGGCTCTCGACCTCGCGCTCGGCATAGAGCGGATTGAAGTTGACCACGGTGCCGCCCGCCTTCAGCACCCCGAAGAAGGCGATCACGAAATAGGGCGTGTTGGGCAGGAAGAGCCCCACGCGGTCGCCCTTGCGGACGCCGAGGTCCTGCAGGCCCTTGGCGAACCGGTCGACCAGCACGCCGATCGCCCGATAGGTGTAGCGGCGACCGAGGAAGTCGAGGAACGGGCGGTCGGCATGGCCGCGCACCGCGTCGTCGAGGAGGTCCGACATCGGGCGCGCCGGGATCGGCGCGTGCCAGTCGACGCCGGGAGGATAGGCCTTCAACCAGGGCGGATCGGCCCGTTCCATCGTCGCCGCGGTGGTCGTCATCGCTTCACCTCCCGTCGCACGGGCCGTTCCGGCGCACACGCCGCGACCGTTTCACCTATAGATGAACCCGCCGGGCGGAGGTGTCCAGACCGCGTGCGCCACACCCTCGGCGTGCCTGAACCTCGGCACTTTCCCGTGGGAAGCAAAAATTGCACTGGAGAGTCGCACTCGTCTGTGGGAGAATCAGAAATCGGTAATCCCTGTCCAATACAGGGCGATCGGTTCGTCCCGCCGCCGGGCCGGTTCCACCCGGCCGGCACTTGTATGAAGGTTGATTGTCTTGTCCCGTTACAGTCAGCACGGTGGCCCGTCCTTCGAGATCGGGACCCCGGTCCGCGCCACGGTCAAGTGGTTCAACACGATGAAGGGCTTCGGCTTCGTCGCTCCCGCCGACGGAACGCCCGATGCCTTCCTTCACGTCTCGGTCCTCGCGAGTGCGGGGCACGAGACCATCGGCGAGGGCGCCGAACTCATGATCATGGTCACGCAGGGCGCCAAGGGCCCGCAGGTGAGCCGGGTGCTCGAGGTGCTGAACACCGGGGCGGCCGGCGCCCGGCGCGACCCCGCGCCGATGGGACGCGACCGTGCGCCGCGCGGCTACGGCGGCCCGGAGGTCGAGGTGACGGGGACCGTCAAGTGGTTCAAGCCGGACAAGGGGTTCGGCTTCGTCACGGCCGACGACCAGTCGAAGGACGTGTTCGTCCACAAGTCGGTGCTCCGCCGCTGCGGCCTGATGGAACTCGAAAGCGGCCAGCGCGTGCAAATGCGCGTGCAGGACGCGGAAAAGGGTCGCGAGGCGACCTGGATCATCCCGCTCTGATCCCTCGCCTGCGGTGCCCCCTGCGACAGGGTGGCACCGCGACAGGCTGACGCCTCCCGCTCTGCAACCTGATCAGGCATCGTGAGAGCCTCCCTACGACAGGAGGTTTTGGAATGTCCGACCGTGGGGTCGTGGCCATCGGCATGGGAACGCTTGCGTTCGTCCTGGTCGGCACCCTCGTCCTCGGGGCGTCGCCGACGCTGGCTCTGGTCGCCG
>JBIJED010000477.1:0-3291 GCA_044343785.1 Azospirillales bacterium
CGAGTTCGTCGAATCGGCCGATCAGGCCGAAAAGCTGCGCAAGATGGGCGTGAAGTACGGCCAGGGCTGGCTCTACGGAAAGCCGTCGGACGCCGTGGGCCTCCCCTCGACCGCGGCGACGGCCAACCGCCCCCGGCGCTGAGGTCGCTCGGGCCCGGCACGCCCTCCCCCCTTTTTCGCTGCACCGCGACACCGATTGAGCGGTGTCATCGAGGGGTCGTGGCCGGTGCCTATCGTCACGGCCGAAAGACCGCCCGTCCGGAGCCCGCCCGATGTCCGTCCGCAACCTCGACGCCCTGTTCAAGCCCACGTCGATCGCGCTCGTTGGGGCGAGCCGGAAGCCGCGCTCGATCGGGCAGGTGGTGGCGCGGAACCTGCTCAACGCCGGCTTCGACGGCCCCGTCATGCCGGTGAACCGGCACGAGCGGTCGATCGAGGGCGTGTTCTGCTACAACGACGTCGCCGACCTGCCGGTGACGCCGGACCTCGCCGTGATCGCGACGCCGCCGGACACCGTGCCGGCCCTGGTCGACCAGCTCGGCCGCCGGGGCACCCGGGGCATCGTCGTCATCACCGCCGGGTTCGGCGAGGGCGGCGAAGGCGAGGGCACGGCCCACGGGCGCGAGCTCCGGAAGCGGCTGCTCGAGGCCGCCCGCCCCTTCGGCACGCGGATCGTCGGGCCGAACTGCCTGGGACTGATGGTCCCCGGACGCGGGGTGAACGCCAGCTTCGTCCACGTGCCCCCGCGCACGGGCGACATCGCCTTCCTGGCCCAGTCGGGCGCCGTGCTCACCTCGGTCGTCGACTGGGCGGACGCGCGCGGGATCGGCTTCTCGCACCTCGTCTCGCTGGGCGACATGGCGGACGTCGACTTCGGCGACCTCCTCGACCACCTCGCGACCGACAGCCAGGTCCGGGCGATCCTCCTCTACGTCGAAGCGATCACGTCCGCGCGCAAGTTCATGAGCGCGGCGCGCGCCGCCGCCCGCGCCAAGCCCGTGATCGTGATCAAGGCCGGCCGCACGGCCGAGGCGGCGAAGGCGGCGAGTTCCCACACCGGCGCGCTGGCGGGCACGGACGCGGTCTACGACGCCGCCTTCCGCCGGGCGGGCATGCTGCGCGTCGACGACCTCGACGCGCTGTTCGACGCGGTGGAGACGCTGGCGACCGGCGTGCAGATCAAGGGCGACCGCCTCGCCATCCTGACCAACGGCGGCGGCATCGGCGTTCTGGCGACCGACACGCTGATCGGGGCCGGCGGGCGGCTGGCGTCGCTGACGCCCGACACGATCGCGAAGCTGGACGCGGTGCTGCCGCCCACCTGGAGCCGCGGAAACCCCGTCGACATCATCGGCGACGCGCCCGGCAAGCGCTACGCCGAGGCGCTCGCCACCCTGATGGGCGAGCCGGGGGCGGACGCCATCCTCGTGCTGAACTGCCCGACCGCCGTCGCCGACGGCGCGGACGCGGCCCAGGCGGTGATCACGACGCTGGAGGCGGTGCCGAAGTACGGGCGCAAGCCGGTGCTGACCAGCTGGCTGGGCGAAGGCGCGGCGGCGGAGGCGCGGCGCCTGTTCGGCCGCCACCGCATCCCGACCCACGAGACGCCGGACAAGGCGGTGCGGGCCTTCATGCACCTGGTCGACTTCCGCCGGAACCAGGAGATGCTGATGGAGACCCCCGCCTCGGTCGAGACCGAGGTGGAGGGCGACACCGAGGCCGCACGGGCGATCATCGGCGCGGTCCGAGGACGAGGCCAAGCAGGTGCTGCACGCCTATGGCATCCCGGTGGTGGCGACCGAGCGGGTGACCACGCCCGACGAGGCGGCGGCGGCGGCCGAACGCATCGGCCGGCCGGTCGCGCTCAAGATCCTGTCGCCCGACATCACCCACAAGTCGGACGTGGGCGGCGTGGCGCTGCATCTGGTGGGGGCGGACAAGGTGCGCCGGGCGGCGGAGCAGATGCTGCGCCGGGTGGCGGCCATCAAGCCCGACGCGCGGCTCGTCGGCTTCACCGTCCAGGAGATGGCGGAGAAGCCCGACGCGCACGAGCTGATCGTCGGCATGACCGAGGACGCGCTGTTCGGCCCCGTGCTGCTGTTCGGCCAGGGCGGCACGGCGGTGGAGGTGCTGCAGGACAAGGCGCTGGGCCTGCCGCCGCTCAACATGAACCTCGCGCGGCAGATGATCGCCGGGACGCGGGTCGCGCGCCTCCTGAAAGGCTATCGCTCCCGCCCGGCGGCGAAGACGGACGACATCGCGCTGACGCTGATGCGGCTCTCGCAGCTGGTGTGCGACCTGCCGGAGGTGGTGGAGCTGGACATCAACCCGCTGTTCGCCGACCATGAGGGCGTGCTGGCGCTCGACGCCCGCATCCGGGTGGCGGAGCCCCGGCTCCCGTCCACCCGGCGCCTCGCCATCCGCCCCTACCCGAAGCGGCTGGAGCAGGCGGTGCTGCTGGCGGACGGGACGCCGGCCCTGATCCGGCCGATCCGGCCGGAGGACGAACCCCTCATCCACGCGATGTTCGCGCGCCTCACGCCCGAGGACATCCGCCTGCGCTTCTTCGCGCCGATGAAGCAGCTGACCCATCAGGCGGCGGCGCGCATGACCCAGATCGACTACGACCGGGAGATGGCGCTGGTCACCGAGGTGCGGCGGCCGGACGGGAGCCACGAGATCCTGGGCGTCGTGCGCATCGCCGCCGACCCGGACAACCGGGAGGCCGAGTACGCGGTCATCGTCCGTTCGGACATGAAGGGCAAGGGGCTCGGCTTCCGCCTGATGCACGAGATCCTGGAATACGCGCGCGAGCGGGGCATCGGCCTCGTCCACGGGCAGGTGCTGCGGGAGAACGCGACCATGCTGCGCCTGTGCCAGGAGCTCGGCTTCGTCCGCCGCGACGACCCGGACGAGCCGGGCGTCGTGGACGTGGAGATCGACCCGGCGAAGATGCCGGCGCTCGACCGGATGGCGGCGCAGTAGGGGGGAACCCTCTGCACCTGCCACCCCCGCCGTCATCCCCGCGAAAGCGGGGATCCGGCCCAGCGGCTCGGTGGTGATCACCAAATCTGGTACACTGTCACCGTTTTTCTGCCACCCCCGCCGTCATCCCCGTGAAAGCGGGGATCCGGCCCAGCGGCTCGGTGGTGATCACCAAATCTGGTACACTGTCACCGTTTTTCCTGTCACCGTTTTTCCGGCGTCCGAGACGCGTCTCGAGCATCTGACGGGTCTCCTCCAGACGGATCAACGAGAACGACCGGCCCGGCTCGATCTCGACAGCGACGT
>JBIJED010000478.1:0-3289 GCA_044343785.1 Azospirillales bacterium
TCCAGCAGCCCCTGGCTGACCTTGTAGGCGCCCTGATACTGCGCGACCTCCTCGCCCATCAGGAAGACCTTGGGGTCGCGCCGCATCTCCTCGGCCATGGCGTCGCGCAGCGCCTCGCGCACCGTCTGCTTCACGGTGCGGCCCGTCCACTCGGGCCCGGCCTCGCGCGCGGGCGCCGCGACGATCGTGGGCGCCGCCGCAGGCGGCACGGGCGGCGCGACCGCGGCGACCGGTACCGCTACGGCGACGGGCGCCGGTGCTGCGTCCGCGCGCTCGTCCTCGCCGAGCAGACGGGCGATCGGCGTGTTGACCGCCACGCCCTCGGTCCCCTCGGCGACCAGGATCTTCGCCAGCCGCCCCTCGTCCACCGCCTCGACCTCCATGGTGGCCTTGTCGGTCTCGATCTCGGCGAGCACGTCACCCGACTTGACCGGGTCGCCCTCCTTCTTGAGCCAGCGGGCCAGCTTGCCCTCGGTCATGGTCGGCGACAGCGCCGGCATCAGAACGTCGATCGGCATGGTCGGTGTCCTCGGGCGGGGCCTTGTCGGTCTCATCTGCGGGGGATCAGGCGTCGACGAGCACGTCGGTCCAGAGTTCGGAGGGATCGGGCTCTTGGCTCTGCTGGGCGAACTCGGCCGCTTCCGAGACGACCGCCTTGACCTCGCGGTCGATGGCCTTCAGCGCGTCCTCGTCGGCGTGCCCGCCGTCGAGGATCATCTTGCGGAGGTTCTCCACGGGATCGGACTGCTGGCGCATCCGCTCCACCTCCTCCTTGGTCCGGTACTTCGCGGGGTCCGACATGGAGTGGCCGCGGAACCGGTAGGTCCGCACCTCGAGAACCATCGGCCCCTTGCCGGAGCGGGCGTGGTCGAGCGCCTCCAGCGCCGCCTCGCGCACCGACAGCACGTTCATGCCGTCCACCTGCCGGCCGGGGATGCCGTAGGCGTCGCCGCGGCGGAAGAGCTCGCCGGCCGCCGCGCGCTCCTGGCTCGTGCCCATGGCGTAGCGGTTGTTCTCGATCACGAAGATCACCGGCAGCTTCCAGAGCGCCGCCATGTTGAAGCTCTCGTAGACCTGCCCCTGGTTCGCGGCACCCTCGCCGAAGTAGGTCAGGCAGACGCCGCCGTCCTTGTTGTACTTGTGGGCGAAGCCGAGGCCGGCGCCGATCGGCACCTGCGCGCCGACGATGCCGTGGCCGCCGTAGAACTTCTTCTCGCGGCTGAACATGTGCATCGAGCCGCCCTTGCCCTTGGAGTAGCCGCCGCGGCGTCCGGTCAACTCCGCCATCACGCCCCTTGGGTCCATTCCACACGCAAGCATGTGGCCGTGGTCGCGGTAGCTGGTGATCACGCTGTCCTGCGCCTGCTGGGCCGACTGGATGCCGACCACCACCGCCTCCTGGCCGATGTAGAGGTGGCAGAAGCCGCCGATCAGGCCCATTCCGTACATCTGGCCCGCCTTTTCCTCGAACCGGCGGATGAGCAGCATGTCCTTGTAGTAGCCGAGCAGCGCCTTCGGATCGGCCGCGGGGGTGTCGGCGGCCTCGGACTTGGAGCGGCGGCGGGCGATCGGCATGCGGGGCCTCGTGGAACGGGAGGACGGCGCGGAACGCGCGATACAACGGCCGAACACGTAGCGCGCGCAAACGGCCAATGCAAGTCGACCTTCGTACAAACGATTGTTTTGCAATGCAAAATCGCTGTTAACCGAAAAACGGTTAAGCGCTTCTCCCGAAACGTCGAACACGACTAAACGGCACGATCGCCCACCCCGTGTGGCGCTGCGACCGGACGAAGCACGAGCCCCTCAGCGGGACGGCGCGAGGATCACGAGATCATGGGGATGGGCGTGGTTGACGATCGTACGCGCCCGCTCTTCCAGCAGGTCGCGGTCGAGGCTCTCCGGTCGCAGGCGACCGGCGAGGTTCTCGAGTTCCTCGCGCTCGTGCTCGAGCGCGGCGAGAACGGTCCCAGCCTCGGTCAGGTCGGCCTCAAGCTGCGCGAGGGCGATGAGCCCCCGCTCGCCCTGCACCGCATGCCAGGAGAAATAGCCGACGATGGCCGCGCCGATCACCGGCCCGGTGATCAGCCGGAGCAGGCGCGACAACAGGTTACGGAACGTCGGGAGCCCAGCCATGTCGCCGAGGGAACATGGCGGCCGAGTCCCCGTCAATCTCTTTGTGATCGAAGCGCATGGCGCGCTCGGCGCGCCGTCGCACGGTCACGGCCGCCGCAACCCGCGCGCGCGGTCAGCGCGCGAGGATCGACC
Source organism: Azospirillales bacterium (assembly GCA_044343785.1). Lineage (GTDB taxonomy): Bacteria > Pseudomonadota > Alphaproteobacteria > Azospirillales > Azospirillaceae > CANGXM01. Next base: position 2,269 of record JBIJED010000478.1, read on the forward strand.
GGCCAGCGTAGCGGGCGGCGGCGCCGAGTTGCTCCTCGATCCGGATCAGCTGATTGTACTTCGCGAGGCGGTCCGACCGGGAGAGCGAGCCCGTCTTGATCTGGCCCGCGTTGGTGGCGACCGCGAGGTCGGCGATCGTCGCGTCCTCGGTCTCGCCCGAGCGGTGGGAAAGGACCACCGTGTAGCGGGCCTTGTGCGCCGTCTCCACCGCCTCCAGCGTCTCGGTCAGGGAACCGATCTGGTTGACCTTGACGAGGATCGAATTGCCGACCCCGCGGCGGATGCCGTCGCGCAGGCGGGCGGGGTTGGTGACGAACAGGTCGTCGCCGACGAGCTGCACCCTGGCGCCGATCGCCGCCGTCAGCGCGGCCCAGCCCTCCCAGTCGTCCTCCGCCATGCCGTCCTCGATCGAGACGATCGGATAGCGGGCGACGAGATCCTCCCAGTAGCGGACCATCCCGGCGGGATCGAGGACCTTGCCCTCGCCCTCCAGGTGATACCTGCCGTCCTTGAAGAACTCGGTCGAGGCCGCGTCGAGCGCCAGCATCACGTCGTCGCCCGGACGGTAGCCCGCGGCCTCGATCGCCTTCATCACGAAGCCGAGCGCCGCGTCGGTCGAGGCGATGTTCGGCGCGAAGCCACCCTCGTCGCCGACGTTGGTGTTGTGGCCGGCGTCCTTCAGCTGCGTCTTCAGGGCCTGGAAGATCTCCGCCCCGGTCCGGATCGCGTCGGCGCAGGTCTCCGCGCCGACGGGCATGATCATGAATTCCTGGATGTCGATCGGATTGTCGGCATGCGCGCCGCCGTTGATGATGTTCATCATCGGCACCGGCAGGAGGCTGGCGAAGGCGCCGCCGACATAGCGATAGAGCGGCAGCCCCGCCTCGTCCGCCGCCGCCTTGGCGACCGCGAGGCTCACGCCCAGGATCGCGTTGGCGCCGAGCCGGCCCTTGTTCGCGGTGCCGTCGAGGGCGATCATCGTCCGGTCGATGTCGACCTGGTCGCTCGCCTCCAGCCCCGC
>JBIJED010000479.1:0-3287 GCA_044343785.1 Azospirillales bacterium
GGACACGGCCCTGACGGCGTGCCTGCGCCGCCTCGCGGACGGACGGCGGTGGGTCGAGGTGCGGTTCCACCGCCTGCTCCACGATCCGAGGGTGACGACCGGCCGGCCGGCATGTGCCGGCGATCCACGACACACCGGCGAGATCCCGTTCCGGACCTCGCCCGGGCGCAGCCGGGCAGGCCGACGCCGTGGTGCCGCCCGTCTGAGGTCCGCCCCGCGTCAGCGCCCGGGTGAGGCCCGGAACGTCGCTGGCGAGGATCATTGAAATCGTCTATGAGGGAACCGGGCCGTTCGAGCGACCGCGGGGGACACGGGACATCGGGATGACGGACGGAATACGGACCGGCGGGCCGGGGCGGCGCGACGGGCAGATCACGCTCTCCGGGCTCAGGACCTTCGTGGCGGTGGTCGATGCCGGCGGCCTGTCCCGTGCTGCGGAGACGCTGGGCGTCACGCAGCCGAGCGTGTCGATCCAGCTGAACGGCCTGGAGGAGGCGTGCGGCGTCCGGCTGCTCCACCGGCGTCCCCGCCTCCTGCTCACCGACGCCGGACGCGACCTCTTCGTCCGAGCCCGGCTGATCCTCGCCCGCCTCGACGAGTTCGAGGCGTCGGTCAGCGACCTGCGCGCGCTGCGGCGCGGGCGTCTCACGGTGGGGCTGTCGGCGCCGCACACGGCGATGCCGCTGCTGGCCGCTTTCCATGACCGCCACCCGTCGACCGAGGTCGCCGTCACCATCGGCAACACGGCGACCCTGCTGGCCGCCGTCGCCGCCTGTCGCATCGACGTCGGCGTGATGACGCTGGCCGAGCCGTCGTCCGGTCTCGCCTGCACCCTCGTCGTCCGCCAGCGGATCGGAATCTGCGTCCCGGCCGGGCATCGCCTCGCCCGTCGGCGCACGCTCGGGCCGGCCGATCTGGACGGCCTGCCGCTGATCCTGCGCGAGGAGGGATCGATGACGCGGCAGGTGGCGCTGTCCCTGTTCGCCGCCGCCGGCCTGACGCCCACGGTCCGCCTGTCGATCGGCAGCCGCGAGGCGCTGAAGGAGGCGGTGGCGGCAGGGCTGGGCGTCGGCATCGTCTTCAAGGGCGAGTCGGAGAACGACCCGCGCCTCGCGACGATCCCCCTCGACGGCACGCCGGCCGGTGTCGGGGTCTATGCCGTGGCGTTGCGGGAGTCGCTCGACATCCCTCTCGTCGGCGCCTTCATGGCGGCGGCCGAGGCGGGCGGTCAGGCCGTCCGGTCGGCGGCGTCCAGATAGCCGAGGAAGTGCGCGACGGGTGGGGTGACGGCCGCCGGGTCCTTCGCCGCCTCGTCCAGCCGCCGGAGCCGGACCGCCGCCTCATGGTGCGGGTTGGCGCGGAACGCCGCCACCTCGTCGGCCGACATCGGTCCCCCCTGGAGCGCCAGCGACCGGACGCTGTCCTCCGACAGCCGGGCGGAATAGTCGGGCTCGACCGCGCACAGATAGCGCTTGGCCGGGACGTGCAGGCGAACGGGCTCCACCACCGCCGGCCCGAACCGGTCGGCGAGCCAGGCGGCGCCAAGCTCCTCGTGCCGGTCGTCGACGCCGTCGCGGGCCGGATCCTCGCCCAGGTCATGCACCATGTGGCCGACGTCGTGCAGCAGCGCCGCGACGATCAGCGACGCCGGCTCCCCGTTCGCCTCGGCCATGGCGGCGGCCTGAAGGGCGTGCTGGAGCTGGTTGACGCGCGACAGGCCATAGCGGCCCGTCGCGCGGCCTTCATAGATGTCGCGCAGTTCGTCGCGGAGCGGATCGGTCATCGTCATTGAATCCGGCTTATGGGATGGGCGGAACCATAGGTCGACGTCGTGCGGGTGACAAGCCGATCGCCCCCCACCATCGGCATGGCGGACCCGTCGGTGACGGGAGCCGACTGCAACAGTCCCGTCATAGAAAAGGACTATCGTCGCTCCCGTTCCATAAGCCCGACCAGTTCCGCGGTCGGGCGGTCCCGCAGCGGAGAGGCCCATGTCCGACCGTCCGAACGTCCCGCCGTCCCTCACCCGTCGCGACTTCGGCGCCGCTGCCGCGGCGACGCTCGCGACCGCCGCGGCGGCCGGTCCCGCGCTGGCACAGGGGGCGCCGCTGCGCGAACTCAAGGTCGGCGTGCAGTCGCACGTCCGCGGCCTGGACATGCAGTCGCAGACCTCCAACGCCGCCGCCCAGTTCCTCGACACCTTCGTCGACACCCTGATCGAGGTGGAGACGCGGACCGACGAGGCAAGGTACACGCCGATGCTCGCGACCTCGTGGGAGCGGCTGTCGCCGACGGTGACCGAGTTCCGCCTGCGCGACGGCGTGCGCATGCACGACGGCACGGTCATGGACGCGCACGACGTCGCCTTCTCGCTGAACCGGGTGTTCCAGCCGACCGACGCCCGCTTCCGCGGCGCGCAGGGCCGCTACTTCTACAATTTCGAGCGTGCGGAGGTGACCGGGCCGATGACGGTGCGCCTCGTCACCCGCAAGCCGGAGCCGCTGCTGGAGGCGCTCCTGTCGTGCCGCAACGCCGGCATCACGTCGAAGGAGCATGTCGAGGCGGTCGGCGCCGACCGGGCGGAACTCCAGCCCGTCGGCAGCGGCCCCTACCGCGTGACGTCCTTCAGCCCGAACAACGAGCTGGTGGTCGAGCGCTTCGCCGACCATTGGGGACCGCAGGCGCCGCTGGAGCGCATCCGCTTCATCCGCATCGCGGAGATGGCGCCGCGGGTCACGGCGTTGCTCAACCGGGACATCGACTTCGCCGTCTCGCTCCCGCCCGACCAGGCCGACCTGATCCGCGGCCGGCGCGACGTGCGGCTGGTCGAGACGACGTGGCCGATGTTCTTCGTCTACGTGCTCAACATGAGCCATCCCAAGCTGGAGGACGTCCGCGTCCGCCGCGCGCTCAACCTCGCCATCGACCGCAAGGCGCTGGCCGACGCGCTGTGGGGCGGCAAGGCGCTGCCGGCGCGGGGCCACTACTTCCAGGGCTTCGGGGAGCAGTCCTACCTCGCCGACCTCGACTTCCTGACGTTCGACCCGGCCGAGGCGAAGCGCCTGCTGAAGGCGGCCGGCTACGACGGGTCGGAGCTGATGCTGAACTTCCAGCCCACCTACTACACCTACGGCGACCAGGCCGCGCAGGCCGTGCTGGACATGTGGAAGGACGTGGGCATCAACGCCCGGCTCCAGATCATCGACGGCTTCGGCCAGGACCCGTCGAAGCTGATGACGCGCGACTGGTCGAACCCGCTCTACTACCCCGACCTGCTGGGCGCCTTT
>JBIJED010000032.1:0-11459 GCA_044343785.1 Azospirillales bacterium
GTCCATCACCGGCCCCTTGACCTCCGACAGATGGAAGCCGACACCGGCCGCGTGCAGCCGGTCGGCGATCATCTCCAGGCTCTCCAGCGCGCTGGCGTCGATGGCGTTCACGGCCGGGCACATCAGCACGACATGCGCCGGTCCCGGCCGGGCCACGGCCAGATCGAGGATCAGGTCCTCCAGCCAGCGGGCGTTGGCGAACCACAGGCTCTCGTCCACCCGCACCGACAGAACCCGCGGGCTCTGGATCACGTCGTGGCGCAGCACGTTGCGGAAATGCTCGGTCCCCGGCACCTGACCGACGATGGCGACGTGCGGCCGGCTCGCCCGCCACAGCACCTGGAGGAGCGAGAGCGCGACGCCCGCCACGATCCCGGTCTCCACCCCCGCCAGCAGGACGCCCGCCATCGTGGTCGCCATGGCGAGGAAGTCGGTCTTCGAATAGCGCCATGTGCGCTTCATCGCCTTCAGATCGACCAGCGACAGCACCGCCACGATGATGGTGGCCGCCAGCGTCGCCTGCGGCAGATGGAAGAAGAGCGGCGTCAGCACCATCGTCGCCGCCGCGATGCCGAGGGCGGTGAACGCACCGGCGAGCGGGGTCCGCGCGCCGGCGTCGAAATTGACGACCGACCGGGCGAACCCGCCCGTCACCGGCTGGCCGCCCGAGACGGCGGACGCGACGTTGGCCATGCCGAGGCCGACGAGCTCCCGGTTCGGGACGATCCGCTCGCGCCGCTTGGCCGCCAGCGTCTGCGCGACCGAGACGCTCTCGACGAACCCGACCAGCGCGATGAGCACCGCGGCGGGCACGAGGGCGACGACGAGATCGGGCTGGAACGACGGCAGGCCGAGCGACGGCAGACCGGCCGGCACGGCGCCGACCACCTTCACCCCCGCGGCGGCGAGGTCGAAGGCGGCGACGGCGAGGATCGAGGCCGCGACCGCGACGACCGGGGCGGCACGCGCCGCGACGTCCGCCGCCCGGAGCGGCACGCCCAGGCGCCGCAGCGACGGCTTCAGCCGGCCGCGCGTCCAGAAGAGGAAGAGCGTCGCGGTGCCACCGATCGCGAACGTGAGGAGGTTGGTCGCGGGCAGGCCGTGCCAGAGACCGGCCACGATCCGCACGATCGTGTCGCCCTCGCCCGGCACGCCCAGCAGGTGCTTCACCTGCCCCGCCGCGATGAGCAGGCCCGAGGCGGAGATGAAGCCCGAGATCACGGGGTGGCTCAGGGCGTTGGCGAGGAACCCGAGCCGCAGCGCGGCCATCGCGAGCAGCACGAGGCCCGACAGCGCGGCCAGCGTGACCGCGGCCGTGATCGGATCCGCGATCCCCTGCCCCGCCACCGCGCCGATGGCTGCCGCCGTCATCAGCGAGATCACGGCGACGGGACCGACGGCGAGCGTCCGGCTGGACCCGAACACCGCGTAGGCGACCAGCGGCAGCATGGAGGCGTAGAGCCCCACGTGCGGCGGCAGGCCCGCCAGCATCGCATAGGCGAGGCTCTGCGGGATCAGCATGATCGTGACGATCGTGGCCGCCACGAGGTCGGCGCCGAGCGTCGCCCGCGTGCAGCCGCGCACCCAGTCGAGGATCGGGAGAGGGCGACGCGGGGGCATCGACGTGGGGAGCGGCACGTCGTCAGAAGGCGTCGAGGGGGACCTTGAGGAACTGGCGTCCGTCCGCGTCCTTCGGCGGCAGCCGGCCTGCGCGCATGTTGACCTGGAGCGAGGGGAGGATCAGGCGCGGCATGGCGAGCGTGGCGTCGCGCGCGGTGCGCATGGCCACGAACTCCTCCTCGCCGACCCCGTCACGGACGTGGATGTTGGCGGCCCGCTCGGCGCCGACGGTCGTCTCCCACCGGACCTCGCGCCCGCCAGGCGCATAGTCGTGGCACATGAAGAGCCGCGTCCCGACCGGCAGCGACAGCACCCGCCGGATCGACCGGTAGAGTTCGCGGGCGTCGCCGCCCGGAAAATCGGCCCGTGCGGTGCCGCCGTCGGGCATGAACAGCGTGTCGCCCACGAAGGCCGCGTCGCCCACCACATGGGTCATGCAGGCCGGCGTGTGGCCCGGCGTGTGCCACGCGACCGCGGTCATGCCGCCGATCCGATAGGTGTCCCCCTCGGCGAACAGCCGGTCGAACTGGCTGCCGTCGCGCCGGAACTCGGTCCCCTCGTTGAACACCTTGCCGAAGGTGTCCTGCACGACCGTGATCCGGTCGCCGATGCCGATCTTTCCGCCCAGCGTCTGCTGCAGATGGGGCGCGGCGGAGAGGTGGTCGGCGTGGACGTGGGTCTCGATCAGCCACTCGACCCGGAGGCCGCGGTCCCGCACGTGGGCGACGATGGCGTCGGCCGACCTGGTGGAGAGGCGCCCGGCGGCGTAGTCGATGTCGAGCACCGGGTCGACGATCGCGCAGGCGGACGAGGCGGGGTCCTTCACCACATAGCTGATGGTGTAGGTGTCGGGATCGAGGAAGCCGGTGACGTCGGGCGTCACGATCACGGTGTCGAAGCGGGCGTCCATGGGCGGTTTCCTTCCGTCAGCGCGTCTTCGGTCGGGGGGACGGAACGGCGGCCAGCGCCCTGGCGGCGGCGATGCCGACGAGCATGGCCGGGACGAAAGCGAGGGTGCCGGGGGCGCCGAGCGCCAGCGAGGTGACCGCCGGCCCCGGGCAGAATCCGGCGAGGCCCCAGCCGACGCCGAAGATCGCGGCCCCGGTCAGCAGCCGTCCGTCGATCCGGGTGGCCGTGGGCAACTGGAACGCCGGGGCGAACAGCGGTCGCCGCCGCGCGAGCACGAGGCGATAGCCGACGAACGTGGTCCCGGTGGCCCCGGCCAGCACGAAGGCGAGGCTCGGGTCCCAGATGCCGGCGATGTCGAGGAAGTTCAGCACCTTGGCCGGATCGGCCATGCCCGAGACGACGAGACCGAGGCCGAACAGCAGGCCCGAGAGGAACTGGACGCCGACGCGCATGGCGGGATCCTCAGAAGACGTGGCGGACGAGCAGCACCGTGGCGATCGCGGTCGCCATGAAGGTGCCGACCGCCGCCATCGAGCGGGGCGACAGCCGGGCGAGGCCGCAGACGCCGTGGCCGCTGGTGCAGCCCGATCCCCAGACCGCCCCGAAGCCGACCAGGAGGCCGGCGACGATCGCGACCGGACCGGCGGAGACGACGGTCTGCTGGATCGGCGCCCCGCTCAACGCGATCCACGCCGCCGGCGCCGCGATCAGGCCGAGGACGAAGGCGAGCCGCCCCGCCCCGTCGTCCTGCGCCGACGGCGGCATCAGCCGGGCCAGAATTCCGCTGATCCCGGCGATCCGCCCGACGGTCGCCATCAGCAGCACCGCCGACAGGCCGATCAGGAGGCCGCCGCCCAGCGACGACCAGGGGGTGAAGGCGGTCTCGACCATGGCTCAGGCCTCGGGCATCGGGCAGGTGCGCACGCCCAGCAGCATGTAGAGCGGGCAGAAGCGGATCGCGGCCGTTCCGATCAACACGACGCCGACGACGGGCAGCAGCCACCAGGCGACAGCCGGCATGGCTTGCGCGGCGGGGAGGGCGAAGGCGACGACGAGGAGGACGAGCCCGACGACGAGGCGGGCGATGCGGTCGAGGTTGCCGACGTTGGCCATGGCGTGGATCTCCGTGGACGACAGAGATTCATTATTTGCGTATTTTCTTAACTGTCAATGTTCGAGCGTTGACAGACGGTCGCACCGCGGTCATCTCATCGGTCGCGGGTTCGGTCGGGATGCGAGGGTGCGATGAGGCGGGTGCAGGCGAGACGGCAGGTCGCGGACGCGCCCCCTCGGGAGACGGACGCCCCGCCCGCCGGCCTCGCGGACCTCGAACCGAAGGCCGAGAAGGTCGCCGCCCTCCTCTCCGCGATGGCCAATTCCAAGCGCCTGCTGATCCTGTGCGCGCTGATGGAGGGCGAGCGGCAGGCGGGCGACCTCGCGGCGCTGGTCGGCCTCAACGCCTCGGCCGCCTCCCAGCACCTCGCCCGCATGCGTCTCCAGGGCCTCGTCGGCACGCGGCGCGAGGGACAGGCGATCGTCTACCGGCTCGAGAGCGACGAGGTCCACGCCGTGCTCGAAACCCTCTACGGCGTCTTCTGCGCGCCCGGCCGCTGATCCCGTGCCCCAGGGCCGACCGTCCGCCGGACGGGCGACCGGACGGGCGGGGAACGGCGGTCAGACGGCCCGGATCCCGTCCGCGTTCGACAGGCCGGTCGATCCGAGCGCATGCGGATCCCGGAGCAACCCCGCGTCCAGCAGCTTCTGGGCGAGCAGGACCGCCGTGGGGGCGTCCACCGCCGTCGCGTCGGCCCCGACGGTCCGGGCGATGGCCGGATCCTTGTTGAAGAGTGAGCCGCCCACCATGATCCCGATCGCGCGGTTGCGGGACGCCGCCCGGATCGAGCGGATGGCCGCCGTCAGGGGCGCGAGGTGGCGATCGCTGCCGACCGTGAGCCCGACGACCGCGAACCATCCCTCTCGCACCAGGGCGACCAGACGGTCCGCGGGCGGGCCCAACTCCTCCGTCGTCGTCCAGCCGCCGCTGCGCAGGAACTTCGCGACCATCGACAGGCCGAAGACGTGCGGATCCCGAGGCATCGTCGCGAGAAGGACCGTCCGGCGCCGGTCGAGGGCGGGAACCGCGTGCGTGCAGTTGAAGACGGCGAGAAGCGTCTGCAGCCGGCCGAGGCCGAGGCTCACGTCGACGAAGTCGCACTCGTCGCGCTCCCAGAGCACGCCCAGGAAGCGCGCCGCCGGCTCCAGGAGCGTCAGGAACAGCGCGTCCGCGTCCACGCCACGCTCACGCAGCATCGTGACGTAGGCGGCCGGCGCCGCCACGTCGGGGCCGAGCAGGAGACGGCCGAGTGCTGCGATCTCGTCCTCCGACACCGGAAGCACGGCCACCGGATCCGGGGCGCCGACCGCCCGATGGAGCATGGCGAGCCGCGGAACCACCTCGGCGCCGACGATCGCCGCCAGTCTCGCCCGCCGCTCGGCGAGGTCGTTCCGCGCGGCGATCTCCGGCGCGACGTAGTGCGTTTCCCTCAACGATCCGATGACGGCCCCGTCGATGAACGACGGAAGCGAGCCCGTGTCCCGCAACATCCCTGTCCCCGTGCCGGCCCCTTCGTCGCGACGGCTCCCTCGGCCGACGCGCGTGAACCCGGATTGCGACCATCGTGCCATGCCACGCGCCCATTGGGCAGTGCGGACCGCGGGCCCCGCGCAAGATCTTTCGATGGGCTTGCCTTGGAACGTCGGACCCCCATCCCCAATTCCCATCCACCTGGATGGTCTGGGGATGGACAGGGGATGGAATACGAGGCCGAGGTGACCGGAACGAAGCTCCGCGACACCGAGAAGATCACGATCAACCTCGGGTTCGTCGACCTCGGCCAGATCGACCTTCTGGTCCGTGACGGTTTCTACACGAACCGGACGGACTTCATCCGCACCGCGATCCGCAACCAGGTCGAGCGGCACGGCGATGCCATCCGCCGGTCGGTGGCGCATCACGACGTGGAACTCGGCCTCCGCCGGATCGACCGCGACCGCCTCGAAGCGGCCCTGGCCGACGGGCGCATGCTCGACGTCCGGGTGCTGGGGCTGCTGGTCGTCGCACCAGACGTGACCCCGGACCTGGCCCGGGCGACCATCGCCTCCATCACCGTGCTCGGGGCGCTCCACGTGAGCGCCGGGGTCAGGGCGGCCCTCGCCGGCCGCATCCGTTGACGACGCCGGCCCCCGGCCGTTCCGGTCCCCGGGACGGCCGCGACGGGGCCGGCGGTCCGCATCGAAGGACCACACCAATGCAGGACGCACTGAAGGCCGCGATGGCCGAGGCGTTGTCCCTCGTGCGCGCAGGCCGGCTCGCCGAGGCGACCGCCGTCCTCGGCCGACTGCCGGGAGGCCCGCCGCCCGCTCCGCACGACGCCCGAGGGGAAGGGCCGGTGCCGCGGCCCGGCACAGGGCGACGGGCCGGGCTGGCCGCGACGCTGCGCGGTCTCGCCGCCCTGCGCGGAACGCCCGGAGGATCCGGGGCCACGACGCCGGAACCGGCGGTTCCCCCCGGCGCACGCTTCGAGAGCGGCCGTCACGCCGGCGAAGCGGGCGTCCGGTCCTATCGGCTCTACGTTCCCGCGAAGCCGGCGGACGGGCCGCGCCCCCTCGTCGTCATGATGCACGGCTGCACCCAGTCGGCGGAGGACTTCGCGGTCGGCACCGGCATGAACGCGCATGCCGAGGCGGCGGGCTGCCTCGTCGTCTATCCGGACCAGCCGTCCACCGCGAACCCCCAGCGCTGCTGGAACTGGTTCGACCCCAAGGACCAGCGGCGGGGGTCGGGGGAGCCGTCCATCATCGTCGGCATCGTCCGTCGCGTGATGGGGGGGCACGACGTCGACCCCCGGCGGATCCACGTGGCCGGCCTGTCGGCGGGCGGGGCGGCCGCCGCGGTCCTGGGCGCCCTCCATCCCGAGCTGTTCGCCTCCGTCGGCGTGCATTCCGGGCTTCCGTTCGGTGCGGCTCGGGACCTTCCCTCCGCGCTCGCGGCGATGCGGCAGGGCGCACCCGCCGGGGCCGGCGGACGAATGGCGGCGGCGCCCCCACCGACGATCGTGTTCCATGGTGATCGCGACACCACCGTCCACCCGCGCAACGCCGACGCCATCGTCGAACAGGCGATCACGGGCCGCCGCGGCGTCCGGTCGGTCGAGGGTCCGGGGCGCACGCCCGGGGGACGCACCTGGCGACGCGACGTGCACACCGACGCCGACGGCGTCCTTCTCTGCGAACGCTGGATCGTCGAGGGGGCCGGGCACGCGTGGTCGGGCGGCAGTTCCGCCGGAAGCCACACCGACGGGGCCGGCCCTGACGCCTCGGGCGAGATGCTGCGGTTCTTCCTGGAGACGCCGAAGCGGGAACGATGAGAAGGGGTCCGGACCGCATGCGTCGTGTACGCGGCGGCCCCGACGTGATCCCATGCCGTCGCCCGGCTCCTGCTTGCGCGGACGGCCGAGGCCGGAGGACGCGATGGCGTCGACGCTCACGAACGGCACGGTGACCTTCCGCCACCCCTTCCGGCTGGAGGGGGTCGGGGAGACCTGGCCGGCGGGCCCCTACGAGATCGAAACCGAGCGGGAACCGGTCGAGAGCGAGATCTTCGGGGGCGGGTACAGGCTCGTCGCCTTCATCCACAGGCACGATCGCCGCCGCGGGATCCAGGAGACCGTGCGCGTGGACGCGGATGCGCTCCGTCGGGCGCTGGAGATGGACGCGGCCGGACCGGACGGGAGTGCCGGCTAGGAGAGGGTGGGCCCCGCGAACTCCAGCCGCATGGCCTGCAGGTGGCAGGCCGCCGCCGCGAGGACCAGCACATGCCAGATCGCGTCGTGGAATCGAAGCCCGTCCATCCGATGGATCACCGCGCCCACCGAGTACAGAAGGCCACCGGCCGCGATCATGCCGAGGGTCGCCGGACGCAGGGCCTCGACCAGCATGGGCAGCGCGGGCAGGCCGATCCAGCCCAGCAGGAGGTAGATCGTCGTCTTGCCGAGGCTCGAGGACGACGGACGCACGAGGCATCGGACGGCCCCCGCGATGGCGAGGATCCAGACGGTCGCGCTCATCGCCGTTCCGATGGTTCCGGAGAGCCGCAGCCACAGGAACGGCGTGTAGGTGCCCGCGATCGCGACGAAGATCGCCGCGTGGTCGATCCGTCGCAACCAGGCGTCCTCCCGGACCGGCCGCGTGATGTTGTAGGCCGCGGAGGCCGTGATCATCCCGACGATCCCGGCCGCGTACACGGCCAGCGCGACGACCGCGTCGGCCGGCAACGATCCGGGGAGCGTCGTCACGAGGACGAAGACGCCGACCGGCGCGAGCATGAGGCCGACGACGTGCACCGCCGCATCGGCGATCCAATCCTTCTGCGCCTGCGCCACGGACCGGCGGCTCGCGGGGCTCGTCATCGCGGTGGTGTCCTCCGGTCGAAGGGCGCACCGACCCGGTGCGCCCGGATCGTCATCGGGCCGGAACCTCGGCCGGGAGACAACAACGCAGGCCCGTCGGGGTTCGAACCGGCGGCATGCGCAGGACGTCGACGCACGACACCGGACGGAGACCGAGCGGGATGCAGGACCACAACATCGTCGCCGCCCTGAAGGCCGTGCGGAGCGGTCGCGTCCGTCACGTCCGTCCCTTCGACTGGATCTGCGGCGACGGCGCGGAGCACATCGACCCCCGGGTCCTCCAGCGCGCCCTGCAGCAGGGGCTGATCAAGGTGGGCGACCGCGGCGAGGAAGGCCTCGTGACGCTCACCGCAGGCGGTGAGGCGAAGATCCTGGCGCATCGGGAGGGGTGACGGCACACCGACGGCGGACGGCTGCCGACCTATCCGAAGTGCCGGACGATCCGCGCGACGACGAGGACCAGAACGATGACGCCGCCGAGCATCCAGAAGCGGATGCCGATCCTCGCCCTCCTGTCGCGGCCGGTCCGCGGGTCGTTCATCCGTTCCAGGGCCGGACGTCCCTCTGGTCGAGATGATCCAGCCGCGTCGAGAGGCGGTAGACGGTCAAGAAGACCCAGGCGCCGGTCTGGGGGCCGTCGTCCCGGTCGGGATCCGACACGAACGGAACACCCTCCAACCCATCGTCCGCCGTCACCTCGATGTCGAAGCCCCGCGCGGTCGCCTCGACCTTCAGCCATTGCGCCACGAACCGGCGCGCGAGGATCGGATGTCCCTCACAGGATCCGGGACCCAGGAAAACGAGGTGAGACATGGGATCATCCTGTTCGGCGGCATCTCCATATGGGGACGGCATTCGGGGGGGCGCCGGGTTCTTCCGAGGTATGCGGACGATCGCGGCCTTCGCACCTCCCGTCATTCGACCGTCGGACACACCTTCGTCGAGGGGGGGTACCGGAGCCCTCGAACGCAGACTGGCGATGCGCGATGAATCAGGATCCGATTCCATGTCGCACACGACTGCGTCACCATGGCCTCTCTCCGGGTTCAACAATGTCGAACCGCAAGATCTGTTCTTCCATTTGTTGTTCCGGAAGCCTCCTGAACACGATCTGCAGATGGTTGACGATGAGATCCATCAATGAAATTTTTCCACCGTCCCACATCAATTCCGATCGGCTTAACCTGAATTTCCACATCTTCCAGAATTTGGCATGATACTCGTTTCCCAACATTGCCTCGGGTTCACCGGACTGGTCGACGATTCACCAAACATTGGGCGAGGCCAAGTGATGACGGCAGAGACCTCAGCGACCGAGAACGCGGCACGGAGCCTCGAACGACGGATGGGGCAGCAGGTCCTGACCGCTGCGTTCGGGCGTTTCGCGTTGCGACCGCTCCCCCCCGTGGAGATCATGCGGGAGGCGGCGCGCGTCGCCGCCGCTGGTCTCGATGCGCCCTGTTCGAAGGTCCTGGAGTACGAGCCCGTCACCGACACGTTGATCGTCCGGGCCGGAGTCGGCTGGTCGGAGGGGGTGGTCGACCATGTCCGGCTTCCGCCGGGCGCGAGTTCCCCGGCCGGCTACGCGTTCGCGATGGGCATCCCGACGTTCAGCAACGATCTTTCGGCGGACCATCGATTCGGGGTGCCGGAGATGCTCACGAACCATGGCATCCGGCGGGAGATCAACGTCGTGATCTGCGGCGACGCCGGTCCGCCATTCGGCGTTCTGGAGGTGGACGACACGGCCGACGGCCACTACCGCGAGGACGACATTCATTTCCTCGAGGCCTTGGCGAACACGCTGGGCCTCGCCCTGGAGCGCGATCGGGCCACCGCGGAACGGGAACGTCTTCTCAACGAGCGCGGCCTTCTGCTGGCGGAGGTCCACCACCGGGTGAAGAACAGCCTCCAGCTCGTCCATACGGTCCTGACGCTGGAGGCGTCCGGGGCGAAGGACGCGTCGACCCGGAGCCTGCTCGAGTTGAGCGCGATGCGGGTGATGACGATCGCGTCGGTGCACGAACAGCTCTACCAGGGCCAGAACTTCGACGAGATCGAGATGCGGGGCTACATCGTCGGCCTCGTCGACGCGCTCCGCGCGGGGCTGCGGGGTCTCGCACCGGGCCGCTCGGTGACGCTGGACGTGGCGTCCGAAACCCATTGGCCGCCCCGTCGTGCGCAGGCGCTCGGCCTGATCCTGACGGAGCTCGTGACCAATGCGCTGAAGTACGGCCAGGGCGAGGTCCGGATCCGGTTCACGGCCTCCGACGGCCGGTCCGGCGACCGGCTCGAGGTGGAGAACGACAGTGCACCCGCCCACGTCGACGCAAGCCAGGGGAGCGAGGGGGTCGGTCTCAGGATCATCCGCGCCCTGCTCCAGGAACACAGGGGTTCGCTGACGCACGACCGCCGTGCGGACGGGGCGCACTTCGTCGCCGAGTTCACGCCGAGCGAAGCCAGACCGACGTGAATGACACGCCCTCGCCTGCGTCCCATCTGCAGGACGTCCTCCTCCTGATCGAGGATCACCCGCTGGTCCGGGCCGCGCTGGCGGTCGCGTTGCGCTCGGAGAACTTCGACGTCCATCCGGTGGGAACGACGACGGAGGGACTGGCGACGCTCTCGGCGCTTCCCGCGATCACGGCCGTCGTCCTCGAAATCGAACTCGGCCCGGCCGGTCCCGACGGGTTCGTCTTCGCCGAAGCCGCGCGGGCGATCCGGCCGGACATCGGGATCGTGTTCCTCACCGGTCGGCCCGATCTGCTGGTGGGGCGCGGTCCGCGCCGAGGCGAGGTCTGTCTGGTCAAGCCATCCCCGGTCCCCGCGATCGCCAAGGCGGTCCGGACGGTGATCGCCAGCGCCGACGGAAAGCCGTTCACCCTCCATTGACGATCGCGCCGTCGGCGTCCGGGGGGGTCGACGGATCTTCGCCGGATGCCCGGGGTGCGCCGGGCCACCCGGCGATCCCGCCTCCCGGTCCGGGGACGATCGGTGGCACTCCTCGACTTTCGGCCGGCGCCGAATTCGGGGGTCGGCACGGTATACCTGTTGGAGAGCCTCCATCGCCCGGATTGCCCGCCGCGCCGTCCCGCGAAACCCTCCGCGGACGGGTCGGAGGGTCGGGGCGATGGCGAAGCTGACGATCGGATTGCCGGTTCACGACGGCGAAGCGTACCTGGCCCCGGCGCTCGGAACGCTTCTCGGGCAGACGTTCGGGGACTTCGTCCTGATCGTGTGCGACAACGCCTCGACCGACGGGACGGCCGACATCCTCGCCGATGCGGCACGACGGGACCGGCGGGTCCGGATCGTCCGGAATCCGACGAACATCGGCGCCGCGCCGAACTGGAACCTCGCCTTCCGGATGGCCGGGACGCCGTTCTTCAAATGGGCCGCGCACGACGATCTGTATGATCCCCGCTATCTGGAGGCGACGGTCGGCGTGCTCGACCGGGACCC
>JBIJED010000038.1:0-11094 GCA_044343785.1 Azospirillales bacterium
CGGCCCCCGCGGGCCGGTCCGCGGGCCGCCGCCGCCCGGCTTCGGACCACCGCCGCCCGGCTTCGGGCCGCCGGGGCCGCGGCCGGGACCCGGCCGCTGACCATCGGACCGCTGTCCCCCGGTCCGCTGTCCCCCGGTCCGCTGTCCCCCGGGCCGTGCGCCGTCGCGGGCGGGGCCGTCGCGAGCTGGGCCGTCCGCCCGCCCCTCCGACCGGCCCGGCACCTTGCCCGGGCCCCGGCTCGGCGCCTTGTCCTGCGGCCTGCCGGGTGCCGCGCTCCGCGGACCGGGGGACCGGGTCGTCGCGGCGCCGGCCGCCTGGATCTTTCCCTGCGCCCCGCGGCCGGGCCTGCGCTGGGGGGCCGCGTCCTGCGCGTCGGCGTCCGACCAGGACCGTCCGCCGGCGAAATGGCGTCGTTCCGCCGCCGGGCGGGGGGCCTTGCCCCGTCCGCCGCTACCGGCTCCCGCGTCCTGCGGACCGCCTTCGGGCGCGGGTCCGCGCACCACGACCGTCCTCGCGGGGCGCGGCGGACGCGGCGACCCGCCCGCGGGCGGACGGGCGGCGGGCGGACGGGCTGCGGGCGGACGGGCTGCGGGCGGACGGGCGGCGGTCGGGCGGGCGGCGTCCGGTGCGCTCACGCGCTTGGGCGCGCCGGTCCGCGGCTTGGGCGGGCGGGCGGCGGGCGTGGGGTTCGCGGCCGAGCCCTCGGGCTGGCCGGCGAGGAAGCCGCGAAGCTGGTCGCGGATGACGCGCGCCGGCACCTCCTCGACCATGCCGCGGTCGAGCTTGCCCAGCTGGAACGGCCCATAGGCGGTGCGGATCAGCCGGTTCACCGTGAGGCCCATGTGCTCCATCACCTTGCGGACCTCGCGGTTCTTCCCCTCCCGCAGGCCCACGGTGATCCAGGCGTTCGCGCCCTGCACGCCGTCGAGCGAGGCCTCGATCGGCCCGTAGGTGATGCCGTCGACCGTCACGCCGTTCGCCAGCCGCGCCAGCGCCGCCTCGTCCGGCTTGCCGTGGACGCGCACTCGGTAGCGCCGGACCCAGCCGGTGGACGGGTGCTCGAGATAGCGGGCCATCTCCCCGTCGTTGGTCAGCAGCAGCAGCCCCTCGCTCGTCAGGTCGAGGCGGCCGACGCTCACCACCCGCGGCAGTTCGGGCGGCAGCTTGTCGAAGACGGTCTCCCGGCCCTTCTCGTCGCGCGCCGTCGTCACGAGGCCCGCCGGCTTGTGGTAGCGCCACAGCCGGGCGGGCTCGGGCTCCGGCACCGCCTTGCCGTCGACGACGACGCGGTCGCCGGGCTTCACGGTGACGGCCGGCGTGTCGAGCACGCGGCCGTTCACGCTGACCCGCCCCTCGGCGATCAGGCGCTCGGCGTCACGGCGGGAACAGAGGCCCGCGCGGGCGAGCCGCTTGGCGATGCGCTCGCCGGCGGCGGGGGACGTGTCGGGGGTGTCGGCCATGGCCGCGACACTACGCGGGCCGCCCCGGCGGGGCAACGAGGGAAGGGCGTCAGGCGGCGCGAGGGGCGATGCGGGCGATCTCCGGCGCGGCTGCGGCCGCGACGGCGATGTCGTGGAGGGATTGCAGGTTCATCCAGAACTCGGGACCCGTCGCGAAATAGCGGCCGAGCCGAAGGGCCGTGTCGGCGGTCACCGGCGTCTCGCCGCGGACCAGCCGCTCGATCCGGGTCCGCGGGACGTCGCAGGCCTTGGCGACGGCATAGGGCGAGAGACCGAGCGGGACGAGGAACTCCTCCCGCAGGATCTCGCCGGGATGAACGGGCGGCGCCGGGCCTCTGTGCATCACCGTCTCCGTCATCGATGATGATCCACGATCTCCACGTCGTGGGCGGCACCGTCCCGCCAGACGAAACAGATGCGCCACTGGTCGCTCACGCGGACGCTGTGCTGGCCGGCACGATCACCCTTCAGCGCCTCCAGACGGTTCCCTGGCGGCTGACGCAACACGTCCGACGTCGTGGCTGCTGCGATCGTCACGAGCTTCCGTTGGGCGGCACGAACGAGATCCGGCGGAAATCCCTTCCCGACGGTCCCGGTCCAGACGGCGGCCGACAGCGCGCCCTTGAAGCTCGCCAGCATCTCCGCCCCGGCCTCGTCTGGCGAACGTATCGTATCGTGATACCGAACACAAGGCGCGTGGACGTCGCGCGTCGGCCCCCTCAGAAGGCGGCCTTTTCGTGGTCGCCCGGATCCCGGCGCCGTTCCGGGCGGCTTGACCCGTCGGCCCATCCCGCCGGACGATGGCGGCCCATGCCGCCGCCCACCCCCATGTCGCTCGCCCTCGCCGAGGCCCGCGCCGCCGCCGCGCGCGGCGAGGTGCCGGTGGGGGCCGTGATCGTCGATCCGCGCGACGGGCGCATCGTCGCCGCGGCCGGGAACCGGACGGAGGAGACGGCCGACCCGACCGCCCATGCCGAGATGCTGGCGATCCGTGCCGCTTGCGCTGAGACCGGCGCGCCGCGGCTGCCCGGCCTCGACCTCTTCGTGACGCTGGAGCCCTGCGCGATGTGCGCCGCGGCGATCAGCTTCGCCCGGCTGCGGCGGGTGGTGTTCGGCGCCTACGATCCCAAGGGCGGGGCGGTGGAACACGGGCCGCGCCTGTTCGCCCAGGCGACCTGCCACCACGCGCCCGAGGTGGTGGGGGGCGTGGAGGAGACGGCGGCGGCGGCGCTGCTGCGCGACTTCTTCCGGGCGCTGCGTTAGGCGCCCGCGATGTCGCGCCGGCAGAAGCCGCCCGGCCAGTCGATCGCGTCGACCGCGGCGTAGGCCCGCGCCCGCGCCTCGGCCACGTCCTTGCCGGTCGCCGTCACGTTCAGCACGCGTCCGCCCGTCGCCAGCAGCCGGTCGCCGTCCTTTCGGGTGGCGGCGTGGAAGACGAGGGCGCCGGCCTTCTTCGCCGCCGCCTCCACGCCCCGGATCTCCGTTCCCGTCCGCGGCGCGTCGGGATAGCCCTCCGCGGCCATGACGACGGTCACCGCCGTCTGCGGATACCAGCGCAGCGAGACGTGGCCGAGCTGGCCGTCGGCGGCGGCCACCAGCGCCGGGACGAGGTCGCTCATCAGCCGCGGCATCAGCACCTGGCATTCGGGATCGCCGAAGCGGGCGTTGAACTCCAGAACGTAGGGCACCGGCCCGTCGGGTCCCGGCACCAGCATCAGGCCCGCGTACAGCACGCCGACGTAGGGCGCGCCCGCCGCCGCCATGGCGCGCACCACCGGACGGACGATCGTGTCCATCACCTGCGCCTCCAGTTCCGGCGTCATCGCCGGATGGGGGGAGAGGGCCCCCATGCCCCCGGTGTTGGGGCCCCGGTCGCCGTCGTGGGCGCGCTTGTGGTCGCGGGCGGTGGAGAGGAGGAGGGCGGTTTCGCCGTCGGCGAGCGCGAACAGGCTCGCCTCCTCGCCGGCCAGGAACGCCTCGATCAGCAGTTCCGCCCCGGCGTCCCCGAACCGCCGGTCGACCAGCATCTCCTCGATCGCGGCCTCGGCCTCGGCCACGGTGGCGGCGACCACGACGCCCTTGCCGGCGGCGAGCCCATCGGCCTTCACGACGATCGGCGCGCCGCGGTCCCGAACGTACGCCTTCGCCGCGTCCGCGTCGGTGAAGCGCGCGAACGCCGCCGTCCGCACGCCCGCGGCGGCCAGGATCGCCTTCATGAAGGCCTTGGAGCCCTCGATCCGCGCGGCGGCGGCGCTCGGCCCGAAGGCCTTGATGCCGGCGGCCGACAGCCGGTCGACCAGACCGAGGGTCAGGGGCGCCTCCGGACCCACGACGACGAAGTCGACCGATCGGTCCTGCGCGAAGGCGACGAGGCCGTCGACGTCGTCGGCCCTCACCGGCACGCATTCCGCCACCTCGGCGATGCCGGCGTTGCCGGGCGCGCACCAGAGCCTGTCGCACAGGGGCGAGGCCCCGATCGCCCAGCACAGCGCGTGCTCGCGCCCGCCGCCGCCCACCACCAGGATCCGCATGCCGCCCTCCGACCGTCGCCGGCGACCTGCTATCATCCCGCCATGGCAAACGACAACGCCCTCGCCGGCTCGAACGCGCCGGTCCTCTCCGTCTCCGACCTTTCGACGGCACTCAAGCGCACGGTCGAGGACGCCTTCGGCTTCGTGCGCGTCCGGGGCGAGATCTCCCAGCCCAAGCGCCTCACCTCCGGCCACGTCTATCTGCGGCTGAAGGACGAGAGCGCGGTTCTGGAGGCGGTGTGCTGGCGCGGCACGGTGGGGCGCCTCGCCGTCCGGCCGGAGGAGGGGCTGGAGGTGATCGTCACCGGCAAGCTCACCACATATCCCGGGCGGTCCCAGTACCAGCTCGTGATCGACACGATGGAGCTGGCGGGGGAGGGTGCCCTCCTCAAGATGCTGGAGGAGCGGCGCCGGCGCCTCGCGGCCGAGGGGCTGTTCGAGGCGGAGCGCAAGCGACCGCTGCCCTGGCTGCCCGACGTGATCGGGGTGATCACGTCCCCGACCGGGGCCGTCATCCGCGACATCCTCCACCGCCTCGCCGACCGGTTCCCGCGGCACGTGCTGCTCTGGCCCGTGGCTGTTCAGGGCGAGGGGGCTGCGGCGCAGGTGGCCGCCGCCGTGCGGGGCTTCTCGGCCATCGCCCCGGGCGGGCGGGTGCCGCGGCCGGACGTGCTGATCGTGGCGCGGGGTGGCGGGTCGCTGGAGGACCTGATGGCCTTCAACGAAGAGATCGTGGTGCGGGCGGTGGCCGACTGCACGATCCCCGTCATCTCCGCGGTCGGGCACGAGACGGACACCACGCTCATCGACTTCGTCGCCGACCGGCGGGCGCCGACGCCGACCGCGGCGGCCGAGATGGCGGTTCCCGTGCGGGCCGACCTGATCGTGGCGGTCCACGACCTCGGCCGGCGGAGCGAGGCGGCGGCGCTGCGGATGCTGGCCGAGCGCGCGACGCGGGTCGTGGGCCTCGCCCGCGGGCTCGGCGATCCGGTCGGCCTGATCGCGCAGGCGGCGCAGCGGCTCGACGACAGGGCGGAACGGCTCGCGGTCGCGCTCAGGACGGCGATGGACCGGCGGACCGCCCGGGTCGCCGAACAGGGTGCGCGCCTGCGCCACCCGCGGGAGGTGCTGGCCCAGGCCGGGGCGCGGCTCGACGCGGCGGGGCGCGGCCTCGACGCCGCCTACAGGACCGCGACGGTGTCCGCGCAAGGGCGGTTCGACGGCCTCGCGGCGCGCCTGTCGCCCCGGCCGCTGCGGCAGCGGGCGGCACGGGCGGACGCGAACCTGGCCGAGCTGTCACGGCGCCTCGACCGGGCCCACGCCCAGGGGCTGGACGCGGCGTCGGTCCGGTTGGCCAGCGCCGGACAGCTGCTGGAGACCCTGTCGCACAAAGGCGTGCTGGGCCGCGGCTACGCCTACGTCACCGGGCCCGACGGCCGGCCGGTGACGCGCGCGGCGGAGGTCGAGGCCGGGACGCCGGTGGAGGTCCATTGGCAGGACGGGTCGCAGAGGGCGACGGTGGACGGCGCCGGCCCGCGCAAGCCGGCCAAGGGGGCGCCGGCGGCGCGGCAGGGGTCGCTTTTCTGATCGTCTGCGGACGATTGTTCAACGAAAGATTGTTCTTCCGTCGTCTCTCCTTCTACTCTTCGCGCAATCGGTCGTCGTTCGACGACCGGCTTCCGGGCTGACAGGAAGACCTGTCGCCCCGTCGGGCTGCGGAGGGCCGGTCGGCATGGTGGGTCGTGGTCTCGGTGTCGCGGCGGTCCTCGTCCCGGCCGCGCTGGCGGGTGCGGGCGTCCTCTGGTCCCTGCCGGCGGGCGCGGCGGCCCCGGTGGATGCGGAGGGGGTGCAGAAGAACCTGAACTTCGTCTGGACGCTCACGGCCGCCGGCCTCGTCTTCATGATGCAGATCGGCTTCCTCCTGCTCGAGGCCGGCCTCGTCCGCACGAAGAACAGCGTCTCGGTCGCGCAGAAGAACGTCGCGGACTTCGGCGTCACCGTCGCGGTGTTCGGCCTCGTGGGCTTCATGATCATGTTCGGGGCGACCGCGGGCGGCCTGTTCGGCTGGCAGGGCGACATCGCGCTGTTCGCGATGCCGGACGCCTGGACGATGGTGTTCTTCGTGTTCCAGGCGATGTTCGCCGGGACCGCGGCGACGATCGTGTCCGGTGCCGTGGCCGAGCGCCTCCGGTTCACGGCCTACCTCTGGGCCGCCGTCGTGATGGGCGCCCTCATCTATCCGGTGTTCGGGCACTGGGCCTGGGGCAACCTCCTCGTCGCCGACAACGCGCCGTCCCTCTGGCTCGCCTCGATGGGCTTCATCGACTATGCGGGCTCTACCGTCGTCCACGTCATCGGCGGGTTCACCGCGCTGGCGGCGGTCATCCAGCTCGGGCCGCGGAAGGGCAAGTTCGACGAGGCCGGGCGGCCGCGGCTCCTCCAGGGGCACAGCCCCGTGCTGGCGGCGACCGGGACGCTGATCCTGTTCGTCGGCTGGATCGGTTTCAACGCCGGATCCACCACCACCGGCGCCGCGGACATCGCCCACATCGCCTACAACACGGTGGTCGCGGGCTCGCTCGGCGGGATCGCCGGCATGATGACCGGCCGCTGGATGGACGGGATCTGGCGGCCGGAACCGCTGCTCAACGGCATCCTGGGCGGCCTCGTCGGGATCACGGCCGGCTGCTACGTGGCCGGGTCGACCGGTGCGGCGGTCGCCGGGCTGACGAGCGGCGTGCTGGCGATCCTGGGGCAGCACCTGCTGGAGCGGGTCCTGCGGGTCGACGACGCCGTGGGCGCCATTCCGGTGCACGGCTTCTGCGGGATCTGGGGCACCCTCATCGTCGCGTTCATCGCACGGCCGGACGCGCTCGCGGTGGCGAGCGGGAGCCGCGTCGACCAGTTCCTTGTCCAGGCGGCGGGCGTCGCCGCCGGGGCGGCGTGGGCCTTCGCGCTCGGCTGGATCCTCTTCAAGGCGCTGGCCACGTTTCTGCCCGGCGGCATCCGGGTGACGGCGGAGGAGGAGGACCGCGGCCTGAACGAGGCCGAGCACGGGACGTCGCTCGGCACGGGCGTGCTCCTCAACCGCATGCTCGAGCTTGGCCGCGGCGGCGCCGACCTGAAGGCGCGGCTGGACGAGGGGGTCGCGGACGAGACCCAGGAGCTGGGCTACGCGTTCAACCGCGTGCTCGACAACGTCGAGGGGATCGTCGAGGGCGTCTCCGGCGACGCGGTCCATCTGTCCGACGTGGCCGAGACGCTGGGCCGTCTGGCGGGCGACCTGTCGCGCGAGGCGGCGGGCACGGTCCGGCTCGCCGAGGCGGGGTCCCGGGCCACGACGATGATCCGGAACAGCCTCGACCACGTCACCGCCGCCGCGGTCGACGTGGCGACCCGCGCGGGCCGCATGGCGGGCGCGACGGCCGAGGCCCGCAACGGGATGGCGGAGACGGCGCACGCCAGCCGCGAACTCCGGCTGGGCACGGCCAGGGTCGCGGAACGGACGGTCGACGCCCAGGCGATCGTGACCCTCGCGGCGGACGAGGCCCGGCTCGCCTCCTCCCAGGTGGGCGATCTCGGCGCCGTGGCGGACGGCATCGGCGAGGTGGTGTCCCTGATCGGCTCGATCGCCGCGCAGACCAACCTGCTGGCCCTCAACGCGACGATCGAGGCCGCGCGGGCGGGGGAGGCGGGAAAGGGCTTCGCGGTCGTCGCCGGCGAGGTGAAGGCGCTCGCCACCCAGACGACACGGGCCGTGGAGGACATCGACCGCCGGGCGGGCGAGATCCGCCAGGGCGCGTCGCAGGCCTCCGACGCGATCGGCCGGATCGCGCGGACGGTCCTCGAGGTGGAGGAACGCATGCGCACCATCGTCGCCGCGACGACGGAGCAGGACGCCGAGACGCAGCGCATCGACGCCCGGATGCAGGATGCGAGCCGCCAGGCCGACGTGCTGGCGGTCGACATCGACGGCATGGGGGAGCTGGCCGAAAGCCTGCGCCGGGCGACGGAGGGGACCGACGCCGCGACGACCGACCTGACCGGGGCGGCGCACCGCACCGCGGAGGCCGCCCGGGCCGGGGAGACGAACGCGAGGCGCCTCGAACAGGCGGCGTCGGACCTCACCGAGGTCGCGCGGCGGCTGCGCGGTCGGTTGCAGGGGTTCACGGCCGCCGATGCCGCCTGACGGTCACGCCACGAGGCGCCAGATCCGCGTCTCGCGCACCACCCGGTCCTCGAGGTCGAGCGGGGTCGGCACCGCGTACTCCGCGAGCCGCTCCAGCCCATCCTTGGGCAGATAGGCCCGCCCGGGGTCGCCCAGCCAGACCTCGACCCCCCGCCGCGCGAGATCGCGCAGCCAGGGGAGGATGTGGTCGGTCATCGGGCGCTCGTAGCAGACGTCGCCGCAGAGCACGAGATCGACGCCCGGGTCGGTGCCGACCACGTCGCGGTCGGCCGCCGCGACGCTGACCCCGTTGGCCGCCGCGTTGAGGCCGATGGCGGCGACGGCGAAGGCGTCGATCTCCGCCGCGGTCGCGGACGCGGCTCCCGCCTTCATCGCCGCGACGGCGACGAGGCCGGAGCCGGCGGCGAAATCGAGCACCCGCCGGCCGCGGACGATCCCCGGACTGTCGAGGAGGTGCCGCGCGATGGCCTGCCCGCCGGGCCAGGCGAAGGCCCAGTAGGGCGGGGGAAGGCCGGTGCGGGCGAGGGAGGCCTCCGTCGCCTCCCACAGGGGCGTGACCTCGGTCGCGAGGTGCAGGCGCACCTCGGGCACCAGCGGCGGCGGTGCGAGTGCCGTGTTGGCGACGACGAACGCGGCGGGGTCGGTCGTCAGGAGGCGCGGGCCTTGGTGCGCGCGACCTGGAGGAGGTGATCCTCGAGCGCATGGCGCAGCTCGGCCTCGCCGCCCGGCGTCTTCGTCTGGTCCATGATGTAGTCGCGGAAGGCCAGATGCTGGCGCGCGACCGCCGCGAGGTCGTTGTCGCGGTAGCGGTCGAGGTTGAAGATGATCAGCACGTGCCGCGCGATCGCCTCCCACAGGGTGGCGGCGATCTCGTTGCGCGCGGCGCGGCAGATGACGCGGTGGAATTCGAGGTCGGCGCGAAGGCTCGCCCGGCCGTCGCCGGCCTTGGCCGACATGCGCATCTGCTGGATCGGCGGGTCGAGTTCGGACGGATCCTCGATCCCCGCGGCCCAGTTCCGGATGGCGTCGCGCAGGAGGAACGTCTCGAGCATGAGCCGCACCTCGAACACCTTCTGGATGGTGTCCGGCTCGAAGCTGGCGACCCGATAGCCCCTGTGCCCGCCGCCCGACAGGATGCCCTGGGCGTGAAGCACCTTCAGTGCCTCCCGGATGGGCACCCGGCTCACGCCCAACCGATCCGCCAGCGCCGTCTCCACGAGCCGTTCGCCCGGGTTCAGGTGCCGCGTGGCGATGGCTTCGGCGATCGAGTCCGCGATGGATTCGGCCAGCGAAACCCGCCGGGGCTGGGGAAAGGCTTCCGCGAAGCCGTTTGCGGGGGTCGCCAGGGTCATGGAGACAGCTCTTCCGATGGTGTTCGCCGCGGCGACACGCACCTCGATATGGCCGCCGCGTCCCTTCCTTGTCCATCTGTATACACGCGACGCGGCCTTGCGTTGCGCTCACGTCTGGACGGGGCGGCGGCCACGCCCTCAGGGCGCCGGAAGGGCGAGGGCGGCGGCCACCATCGCCGGACCGTAGTCGCGCTCCGCCGCGGCCCGGCTCACCTTCTCCTGCCGCAGGTCGGCGGCCAGCAGCTCCAGCGGCCGTTCGGCCGGCGGCCCGTAGCCGCCGGCGCCCAGCGTCTCGATCCGCACCGTCTCGCCCGCCTTCATGACGAGGCCGGATGCCTTCGAATGGAGCACCTCTTCCTGCCCCGCGCCCGGGTTGCGGCGGATGCGGGTGACGTTCGACGGCTGGCCGCCGAAGACGCCCGGCGCCGGGATGACGTGGGCGTCGGACCGGGCGGAGAAGATCGTCCCGTCCTGGAGGATCCGGATCTGCCGCGCCATGCCCAGGCCGCCGCGGTGCCGGCCCGCACCGCCCGAATCGGGCACGAAGCAGTATTCGTCCAGCAGCAGCGGGTATTCCAGTTCCAGCGCCTCGGCCGGCAGGTTGGTCGAGTTGACGGTGTGGACGTGGACCGCGTCCATCCCGTCGCGGTCGGCGAAGGCGCCGGCCCC
This sequence comes from Azospirillales bacterium, assembly GCA_044343785.1. GTDB lineage: Bacteria > Pseudomonadota > Alphaproteobacteria > Azospirillales > Azospirillaceae > CANGXM01. The sequence goes on from JBIJED010000038.1 coordinate 10,203, forward strand.
GCCGCCCATGCTCTCGGGATAGACGTAGGTCGCCTTGCGCTTGGGGTGCCAGCCCGAGACCGAGGTGGCCGACGTCGAATCGTTGCACGACGCCATCACCCGCTCGGGCGGCAGCGCCTTGTAGAGCGCGCCGAACACCGCGCCGCACAGGCGGTTCGAGGTGACGGCGCGGGCGGCCACGGCCGCCGGCGGGTTCGGATTCACGATGGTGCCCGGGGGCGCCTTGATGCGGATGGGATCGATGATGCCCTGGTTGGGCATCAGGCCCGGGTCGAGGACCGCCTTGACGCAGTAGTAGACGCTGGCCTTCAGCGCGCTGTCCGGCAGGTTGATCGCCCCCCGCGCCTCGGGGCCGGAGCCGTCGAAGTCCAGTTCCAGCGCCTCGCCCTTCACCCGCACGGTGCAGACGATGGGGACCGGCACGCCGGGGAACCCGTCGTCGTCCATCGACCGCTCGAACGTGTATTCGCCGTCCGGCAGGGCCGCGATGCGGTTCTTCAGGCGGCGGCCGGTGTAGGTGAGGATGTCCTCGATCGCCTGCTCCACCGCCGGCCAGCCCATCCGCTCGATCAGCTGAACCAGCATGGTGCCGCCGCGCACGTTGGTGCCGATCTGGGTGCGGAAGTCCAGCAGCCGCTCCTCCGGGTCGCGGGTGTTGTGGGAGATCAGCTCCAGCAGGTCCTCGTCGATCTCGCCCGCCCGCGCGATGCGGATCACCGGAAGGCGGATGCCCTCCTCGAAGATCGAGCGCGAGGTGCCCGACGTGGAGCCCGGCGTGCGCCCGCCGAGGTCGGCGTGATGGGCGATGTTGCCGGCGAAGAAGCGGACTTGGCCCCCGTGGTGGATCGGCGTGATGATCGACACGTCGGGCAGGTGGCTGCCGCCGGCCAGA
>JBIJED010000481.1:0-3266 GCA_044343785.1 Azospirillales bacterium
CGGCGCCGACGTGCGGCTGAACGAGAAGCTCCATTCGATGATCTGCGAGATCGAGGCCGGGCAGAGGCAGCTCGGCTTCCACAACCACGACGAACTCGAGGCCACCGTGAACGCGATCGGAAAGGCGCTGGCATGAGCGAGAGAAAGCTGGGTATCGGGCTGATCGGGTCCTTCCGCTGGGCCGAGAAGGCCCATCTGCCGGGCTATGCCGCCAACCCGCGCGTGAACCTCGTCGCCATCTGCGACATCGAGCGCGACCGGGCGGAGGCGATGGCGCAGCGGTTCGGGGCGAAGCGCATCTACACCGACCATCGGGAGATGCTGAAGGACCCCGAGATCGAGATGGTGGACGTCTGCACGCCCACCCACACGCACTTGGCCCTGTCGATGGACGCCATCGCCGCCGGCAGGCACGTCTTGTGCGAGAAGCCGCTGGCGACCGAGGCCGAGCCCGCCTTCGAGGCGGCGCGGGCGGCGGCGAAGAGGAAGGTGCGCACCAAGCTCGGCTTCACCTTCCGCTATTCCCCCGCGATCCGGCAGATCAAGGCGTGGATCGCCGACGGCACGCTGGGCGAGATCTTCCACATCCACGGGTTCGAGCAGAACAGCCAGTTCCTCGACCCCGACTTCCCGCTCCGCCAGGTGCCGCCGGGGGCCGACCGGAACACGCTGATCCCCTCCTCGATCATCGGCTACGGCTCCCACCTCGTCGATCTGATGCGCTGGCTGGGCGGCGAGTTCGGCTCGGTCGCCTCCACCATGCGCAACTTCGTGCCCGAGCGCGTGGTGCGGGGCGAGGGCGAGCACCGGCAGAGGATCATGGTGGAGGACGGGACCGCCGCGGTCGTGGAGTACACGAGCGGCACCCAGGGCCTCCTCCAGGCCTCCTACATCGCCGTCGGCAACTATCCTGGCGTCGAGATCCGGGTCTACGGCTCGAAGGGGGCCGCGATCGCCCGGCTGATCGAGGAGTACGGCGTCGCTGAGACGCTGTGGACGGCCGAGGCCGCGTCGGTCGAGTTCAGAAAGGTGGAGCTGCCGGCGTCGCACTACGCCCCGGGCACGACCGTGAACACGCCGTGGGCCGAACTCTACTACCGCAACCTCGTCCGCCACTTCGTGGACGAGATCCTCGACGACCGGCCGGAGGAGTGCACCTTCTTCGACGGCGCCAAGAGCCAGGAGATCGTGGACGCGGTCATCAGGGCCGGGTTCGAGCGGCGCTGGATCGACGTGCCGGGAACCACGCCGTGAGCGACCTCGCCGCCGCCTTCCTCGACCACCACGCCCGGTTCCGGCCGGTCGACGCGACCTTCATGGGGCTGGCCGGCCACGACCGTCGGCTGCCCCCCGTGGCGGCCGGGACGGAGGACGAGGAGCGGCGGAGCCTTCTGGCGCTGCGGGCCCGGCTCGACGCCGAGCCGGAGCCCGCCGACGCGGCCGGGCGCATCGACCGCCGGTTCGTCGCGGCGCAGGTGGCGTCGGGGCTGGCGGAACTCGACCGCCGGCCGCGCTTCGCCAACCCCGCCTGGTGGACCGGCGAGGCGGTCTTCGCGATCGTCTCGCTGCTCCTGCCCCAGTCGCTGCCGGTGGACGCCGACGCGGTGGCGGCGCGCCTCGAAGCCCTGCCGGAGTTCCTGGCAGCCGGGCGCCGGCGCCTCGCGCGGACCGCCGTTCCCCGCGGCTGGACCGACCGCGCGGTGCGCGAGGCGGGTGCTTTCGCCCGCTTCCTCACCCACGAAGGGCGGCTGCACGGGTCGTGGCGGGCCGACTGGAACCCCGCGGCCGACGCCGCGGCGCGGGCGGCGATCGATTTCGCCGGCACGCTGGTGGGCCTGCCCGACGGCCATGCCGCCTGCGGCGCCGACCACCTCGACCTGATCATGCGCACCGTCCACGGTTTCGGCTTCGGAGCGGCGGAGGCGGCGACGGCGGCCGAGGCCACCTTCGCCGAACTCACGGCGCGGCTGGAGGAGACCGCCCGGCGCATCGATCCGTCACGCGGCTGGGCGGAGCAGATCGCGGCCCTGTCCGACGTCGGTCCCGCGACCGACGCCGTGCCCGCCGCCTTCGCCCAATGGCACCGGCGGGTGATGGAGGCCGGTTCTGCGCTGGTGACGCCGGCCGTCGACTACGGCCTCGACTTCCCGGTGATGGACCCGGCCTTCCGGGACATCGCGAAGGCGACCTACTTCCTCTCCTACCGCTGCCCGCCGGCCGGGCGGCCGGGATCGGGCAGCGTCTATTGGGTCGCGGCACCCGGGCCGGACGACCTCGCCTATCGCCGGGCGAACAGCCTCGCGACCATCAAGTCGACCCACGCGATCCACCACGGATCGATCGGCCACCATACGCAGAACGCCCGGGCGCGGTCCGCCGCCTCCGCCATCGCGCGGGTGGCCGGCACCGACTGCGCGTCCGGCATCGCGATGCTGTCGGCCGGCACGATGGTGGAGGGCTGGGCCTGCTATGTGCAGGGGCTCGCCGTCGAGGTGCCGGGCCTCCACGACCCCGTCGAGGCGCTGGCCCAGATCCACGGCGACCGGCGCAACGCGGCCTCGGTGCTGGTGGACGCGCGCATCCACACGGGCGAATGGACGCTCGAGGAGGCCGCCCGCTTCTACCGCGAGGAGGCGGGGTTCCCGGCCGTGCGGGTGGAGGGCGAGATCGTCCGCAATTCCATGTTCCCGGGAAGCCGCCTCATGTACCGCCTCGGCGTCGAGGCCATCGCCGACCTGCGGCGGCGCTGGACGGGCGACCTGCGGTCCTTCCACGACACGCTGATCGGCTTCGGCCACGTCCCCATCGCCTGGATCGCCGAGGAGCTGGCCCGCGCCGGTCACATCGACAGGACGTAGTCGATGCCCTCCTCGATCGCGGTCCGCAGCGTGTGCCCCTCGAAGCCGACGGCGATCCCCGCCTCGGCCGCCTCGATCCGCTCGTCCGGCGTGCCGTGGTGGTCGCGGCCGTTCACGTCGAGGTCGCAGAGGTCGCGGAACAGCGCGCCTGCGGCCAGAAGCGTGATGGATGGATCGGCGCGCTTGCGCAGCCCGCGGCGGGCCTGCACCACGCCCGACATCGACACCGCGCGCTCCACGATGCCCTTGGCGGCGTGAGCGGTCAGCAGCACCCGCCCGCCGTTCTCCATCTGCGCCGGCACCACCCCGCCGTCGCGCCCGGGCCGGGCGAAGTTGACGTGGCCCGAAGCCCCCACCGAGAAGGACTGCCAGTCGACCGCCGCCTCGGGGCTGGTCCGGGCCACGTCG
>JBIJED010000033.1:0-11419 GCA_044343785.1 Azospirillales bacterium
AGGCGGTGCGCCCGCTGGTCGCCCGGTCGGTCACCCGGAAGCGGGGCTCGTCGGTCGCGTCGAAAGTGGCGGCGAAGGCGCGCTTGGCCCGCTCCCGGCCCGTGATGTCCTGGAACGGGTCGACGAAGCGGAAGCCCTCGACGGCGAGGTCGTCGAGCCGGGCGACCGTCTCCGGTGAAATCCCCTCCCAATAGGCGACGTAGGCGGCGACCGCGGCGTCGAGGTCGCTCACGTCCGCCCGGTCCCGCGCGAGACGAGGGCGAAGTAGGCCGCGTCGGGCAGGCTGCGCAGCCGGTTGAGCAGGAAGACGAAGGGGCGCGGGAAGGCGACCTCGAACGCCTTCCCGGCGAGGCCTCTCACCAGCGCGTCGGCCGCGTCCTCCACCTCCATCAGGAACGGCATGGGAAAGTCGTTCCGGTCGGTGAGCGGCGTGCGCACGAAGCCGGGATTGACCAGCTGCACCCGGATTCCGAGCCGGTCGCCGTCGAGCTTCAGGCTCTCCGCCATGTTGATCACGGCCGCCTTGGAGGAGCCGTAGGCGATCGAGCGCGGCAGGCCGCGGTAGCCGGCGACCGACGACACGAGGGCCAGGTGCCCCCGCCCGCGCGCCAGCATCGCCGGGACCAGCGGGTCGAGGCAGTTCACGATGCCCATGACGTTGAGGTCGTGGGTCGCCTTCACCGCCTCGGCCTTCAGCGTCTCCATGGCGTCGGGCTGATAGGTCCCGGCGTTCAGGATGGCCAGCGCCACCGGCCCGTTCGCCGCCTCGATCGCCGGGATCGCGGCGCGGCAGGCGGCGTGGTCGGTGACGTCGAGGGCGAAGGGGACGATCCGTCCCGCGGGCGCCCGTGCTGCGACGGCGGCGAGCGCATCGGCACGCCGGGCGCTGGCGACCACCGTCCAGCCGTCGCGCACGAGGCGGAGCGCGGTCGCCGCACCGATCCCCTGGGAGGCGCCGGTGATCCAGGCGACGCCGTCGGCGGGCGTCGCGGGGCGGGGCGTGGTCATGGCGTCATCCCTGCGGGGTGAGGGTGTCGAGGAAGCGGCCGGCCTGCGCCCGGAGTGCTGCGATCCGCTCCGGACCCATGCGGTCCATCGTGGCATAGGGGTTGCGCAGGCGCGGGTTGCCACGCAGGCGGCCCTCGTTGCGGGCCATGAAGTCCCAGTAGAGGGCGTTCATCGGGCAGGCGTCGGGGCCGAGCGCCGCCGAGACGTCGTAGCGGCACCCGTCGCAATAGTCCGACATCCGGTCGATGTACTTGCCCGACGCCGCGTAGGGCTTGGAGCCCAGGACGCCGCCGTCGGCGAACAGCACCATGCCGTGCACGTTCGGCAGCTCCACCCACTCGTACGCGTCGGCGTACACCGCGAGGTACCATTCCTCCACCTCGGCGGGGCGCAGGCCGGCGATCAGCGCGAAGTTGCCCGTCACCATCAGCCGCTGGATGTGGTGGGCGTAGGCCTCGCGCTTCGTCTGGCCGATCGCCTCGGCGAGGCAGGCCATGTCGGTCTCGCCGGTCCACCAGAAGTCGGGCAGCGGTCGGTCGGCGGCGAGATGGTTGGTCGCGGCGTACGCCGGCATCTTCAGCCAGTAGATGCCGCGCACGTACTCCCGCCAGCCGAGGATCTGGCGGATGAACCCCTCGGCCGCGTTCAGCGGCACGCGGCCCGCCCGCCACTCGCCCTCCACCCGACGGCAGAGCGCGAGCGGATCGAGCAGGCCTGCGTTGAGGTGCAGGCCGCAGACCGCGTGCCACAGCGTCGGCTCGCCCCGCTTCATGGCGTCCTGGTAGTCGCCGAAGAGCGGCAGCGCCGTCTCCACGAACCGCTCGAACGCGGCCTCGGCGTCGGCGCGCGTGACGGGGAACCAGAAGGGCTCGAGGTCGCCGAAATGATTGCCGAACCGGCCGCGCACGAGGTCGAGCACGGCCGCCGTCGTGGCGTCCGGGGTCACCCGGAGCGGCGTCGGCGGAACGAGGTCGCGCGGCGGCGGCCGGCGGTTCTCCGCGTCGTAGTTCCACTGGCCGCCGGCGGGCGCGTCGCCGTCCATGAGAAGCCGGTGGCGCCGCCGCATCTCGCGATAGAAGTACTCCATCCGGAGCTGCCGGCGGTCGCCCGCCCAGGCCGCGAATTCGGCCCGCGAGCAGAGGAAGCGGTCGTCCTCGCGGATCTCGACCGGAACGCCGGCCGCGGCCCCCCAGCCGCGCATGTCCTCGAGCACCCGCCACTCGCCCGGAAAGGTGCAGACGACGCGCGAGGCCCGGTGGCGGGCCACGGCCCGCACCACCTCGTCGCGCAGCGACCCGGCGTTGGCCGGATCGTCGAGCGTCACATGGTCGACCGCCAGCCCCTCCGTCCGCAGGTCCGCCGCGAAGTGGCGCATGGCGGCGAACAGGAAGGCGATCTTCTTCGGATGGTGGCGGACGTAGGTCGCCTCGGCCGTCACCTCGGCGATGAGCACCGTGTCGGCCGCCGGATCGACGTCGCGCAGCGCCGCCACCGACCGGGTCAGCTGGTCCCCCAGAACGACACGGAGGACCGTCATCCCACGCCGTCCGGCACCGGCGTCAGGCGGACGTATTCGACGACGCTGCCGCGGACGCGGGAGGAGAGCTTCAGCCACTCCTCGCCCGCGTACCACGTGTCGAACGTGCCCCAGCGTCCGACGACGGAATGCCGGTTGCCGCGGACCGGACGGCCGCCCGCCGTCACCGTCTCGACGCCGAGGTCGCTGATCTTGGTCTCTTCGATGTTGCCGTACTGGGTGTTGATCACGATCGGCGACAGGATCATGCGGGGCCGCCAGTAGCTGGCCGCGGGCACGTCGGCCGCGACGAAATGCGGCCCCTCCCACCCGTCGACGCGAAGCCGGTCGCCCTCCGGCCGGACCTTCACCACGTACTTCGTGCCGTCGTCGTCGGTCGTCGCGTCGAAGGCGACGAGCCGTTCGCCCTCCCAGACCTCGCGTTTGCGGTACGTGTAGCGGAAGACCGTGATGAAGGCGAGGCGCACCTCGAGGTCGATCGTGCCGTCGACGACGATCCGCCCGCCGTCCCGCGAGAACCGCAGGACGTGCGTGCCGAAGGGGCTGCCGTCGCGCAGCACCTGGAAGCGGAGTTCGCCGCCATAGGGAAGGTCGGACGCGGCGGCCGTCCGCATCGCCGGCCCCATCGCGAGGGCCACCGCACCGCCGATCATCAGGTCGCGTCGCCGCATCGTCGTCACCCCTTGGTCCGCAGGCTCGATCGCCCGCCGTCGACGCCCAGCACCTGCCCGGTGATCCAGCCGGCGTCGGGCGACAGAAGGAAGGCGGCCGCCGCCGCGATGTCGTCCGCCTCGCCGAGGCGCGGAATGGCGTGGAGCGCCGCGATCGCCTGGGCCATCTGGTCGCTCTTCGTCAGCGGGGCCGCGAGCGGGGTCCGCGTGAGGCTGGGTGCGACCACGTTCACCCGAACGTTCGGCGCCAGTTCCGCCGCAAGCGACAGCGCGAGCCCCTCGACGCCGCCCTTCGCCGCGCCGATCACGGCGTGGTTCGCGAAGCCCTGCGCGACCGCGACGGTGGAGAAGAACACGACGGCGCCCCTCGCCTTCTTCAGCCCGGCCTCCGCCGCCTTCGCCGCCATGGCCGCACCGACCACGTTGATGCGGAAATCGGCGACGAGGTCGTCGGCCGACACCGCCTTCAGCGGACGGATGGTGATGGTGCCGACGCAATAGGCGAGGCCGGCGATCCCATCGCCGCCGTCGGCCGCGGCGACGGCGGCGGCGAGCGCCGCGGGGTCGGTGACGTCGGCCACGGCGCGCCCGGCCGACAGCCCGTCGGCGAGCGCCGACAGGCGTCCTTCGTCGCGGGCGACAAGATGCAGCGGACGGACGTCCGCGGCGAGGCGACGTGCCAGCGCCTCTCCGACGCCGCCGGTCGCGCCGACGATGATCACGGGTGCGGTCATGGATCCCTCGTTCCGGGTTCGGAGGATACGCGGCGGGGTCCGGGCCGGATCACAGGGTCCGCCATCCCTCGATCCGCCGGAAGGCCGAAGGTTGCGGTCATCGCCCGGGCACCGCGCGGTCGAGCCAGCCGGCGAGGAAGCGCCGGGACCGCGCCGCGAGCCCGTCGCCGAACTGCCGCGCGGCCGTGCGGATCGCCGCAGGGTCGATCCGGGCGGCGGCGAGTTCGCCCGCATGGCCCACGAGCCACCGTTCGATCTCCCCCGCCGCCACCTCCGGGTGGAACTGCAGCCCGAGCGTCCGCGGTCCGGTCTCGAACGCCTGATGGCGGTAGAGCGCCGTCATCGCGAGCAGCGTCGCACCCCGGGGCGGGTCGAAGGTGTCGGCGTGCCAGTGGAGCACCGGCCAGGCGTCGCCGAACGCGCCGAGCGGCCCGGCGCGCCCCTCGGCCGTCAGGATCAGCGGCGAGAACCCGATCTCCCGGACGTTGCCCTTGTAGGCCCGCCCGCCCAGCGCCCGGGCCATCAGCTGCGCGCCGAGGCACACGCCCAGCAGCGGCCGGTCGAGGCGCGCCTGCCGTTCGATCAGCGCGAGCACGTCGAGGAGGAAGGGATAGGCCCGATCGTCGTTGGCGCCGAGCGGCCCGCCGAGGACCATGAGGAGATCGGGCGCGGGGACCGATCCGGGCGACAGATCGTCGATCCCGGCGTCGCGGACGTCGAGCGCATAGCCCCGTTCCGCCAGGACGCCGGCGAACGTCCCGGCGTGCTCGAACTGGACGTGGCGGACGACGAGGCAGATCTTTCCGGTCATGGCGGCACCCCTCCGCGGCCCACGACGGATTATCAGGGTCCGCCCACCGCTCCAAGGCCGCATCGCGACGCGCCCGCCGGCCGGTGGCCCGGGCCGCGGACATGCGGTACGATCCAGCGATGCGCCGTCCGACCGTCGCCGTCCTGATCGCCGCCGCCCTCCTCTCGGGCCCCCTCCTCGCCTGCGGGCCCGCGCGTGCGGTCGAGATCGTCGCGGGCGAGCGGCTGGCGCCGGTGCCCTGCCCCGAGGCGGTGCCGGCGGGCGAACGGGGCGGGTGCGCCCTCCTCTCCGTCCCGGAACGCCGCGATCGCGCGGGATCGGGCACGCTCGACGTCTTCGTCATGGTGCTCGCCCCGCGCGGCGGCGCGGCGGCGACCGAACCGCCGGTCCTGATGGTCCCCGGCGGTCCCGGGTCCACCTACACCGTCGGCGCCACGATCCCGTGGGGGCTGACGGCCGGGCTTCGGCGCGACCGCGCCGTGGTGCTGATCGATCCGCGCGGGGCGGGCCGTTCCCGCCCATCGTTCGACTGCGCCTTCGACGACCGGCCGCGCTCCTGCCTCGCGCTCTTCGACGAGTGGGGGATCGACCCGGCCGCCCTCACCGCGGTGGCGATGGCGGGCGACGCGCGGGACCTTCGGCGGGCGCTCGGCGTCCCCTCCTGGCACGTCTACGGGCGCAGCTTCGGCACGCGGGTGGTTCAGCATCTGGTCCGGCAAGATCCCGAGGGCGTCCGGACGGCGATCCTGGACGCGCCGCTCGATGCGGGTGCCAACCTCTTCTCCCGCGACCGTCGCGGGGCCGAGGAGCGGAGCCTCGTCGCGCTGCTCGACGCCTGCGCGCGCGACGCGGCCTGTGCGGACGCACACCCCGACGCGGCGCGCCGTCTGGCCGAACTCGACGCGCGGCTCGTCGATCCGGCGGCGGTGGCGGCGAGCGAGCCGCCATCTGCGGCGAACTCATCGCCCGCTCGGGCATCGGCTTCCGCCCACCGCCGCTGGGCCCGGCGCCGGACCTGCCGCTCCTCGTCCTGACGGGCGTCTTCGACTACGCGACGCCCACCGAATGGGCCGACCGGGTGGAGCCCACGAACCCGAAGCGCCGGGTCCTGCGGTTCCCCGACCTCGGCCACGGGGTCTACAACCACTCCGCCTGCGGGCGCGTGGCGACGGACGCCTTCGTGCGCACGGACGGGGCCGTGGTGGACGACGGCTGCGTGCGCGCGATCACGGGGCCGCGGTTCGCCCCGGCCCCGTGACCCTCAGCCCGGGTTCAGGCGCACGAACGCGGCATTCAGCGCGGTCGCGTAGCTGACCCACAGCAGGTAGGGCACCAGCATCGCCCCCGCCGCCCGGTCGTTCCGCCAGAAGGCGACGAGCGTGGCGACGATCGCCAGCCACAGGACGGCGATCCAGGCCAGCGCCGCGGGCGGCATCCGCAGGCCGAAGAAGAGCAGCGACCAGCCGAAATTGAAGCCCAGCTGCGTGAAGAAGAGCCCGAGGGCGACCGGCGCCCCGCGGAAGCCGCGCAGCCGCCAGACGCGCCACGCGGCGATGCCCATCAGCGCGAAGAGGGCCGTCCAGACGACGGGGAAGGCCCAGTTGGGCGGGGTGAAGGACGGCTTCGCGAGTTCCGCATACCAGACCGGGAGCGCCGGCCGCGTCACCACGCCGCCCGCCGCCCCGACGGCGAGGCTGATCGCGAGGAAGAGCGCGAGCATGCCCCACGAGCGGAGCGGCCCGCGCCAGGGGAGCGCCGTCACCGCCCCTCCCGCCGCCACGCGAGCAGCAGCGTCCCCAGCGCCAGGACCAGCACGGCCGCGGCGGGCAGGAGCGACGTCTCGCTGACGCCCGTCACGATGAAGTCGCCGTTGGCGCGCAGGCCGATCCAGTCCCGCCCCGCCTGGTTCCGGTCCGGCCGGGTGCGGCGCACGTCGACCTCGGGCCGCTCGGCGAGCCAGATCACGCCGCCGCCCGTCCGGTCGACCACCGGCTGGAGCCTGGCCGGCGTGGCGCGCATGTCGGCGAGTTCGGGCGGGTTCACGGCCCCCACCACCGCCACGGCCGACCGCGTGCCGTCGCCGAAGCGGTAGATGCCGGGTTCGCCGGCGAGGATCTCGGCCCGGGCGACCCCGTCCGTCCCCTCGCCGAGGTCGATCTGCTCGGTCCGGCCGCTCGGCGCGGTCATCTGGAGTGGCCGGCGGTCGGGTTCGAGCGAGCGGCGCTCGACCGTGATCCGGTTGCCCTCGACCCGGGCGCGGAGGTCGTTCTCCTCGAGTTCCGGCTCCTTCATGAGCCAGTGGGCGAGACGGCGCAGCAGTTCCGCCTGCGGCCCGCCGCCCTCGATCCCGCGGCTCCAGAGCCAGATCTGGTCCGACGTGAGCTGGGCCACGCGACCCTCGCCCACCCGGCTGAGGATCAGGAGCGGCCGGCTCGCGTTGCCTTCCATCACCACGGCCCCGTCGGCCGAGGCCACCTCCATCTGCCGGAACCAGCGGCCCCAGGCGGGATCGACGGCCGGGTCGGCGGGGCCGAGCCCGGCGGTGACGGGATGGCGGCGGCCGACGTCGGTCACCCGCGGCTTGAACCCGCCGTCCACCACGTCGCCGGTCGGCCGGCCGGGCAGGATGGTCGAGAGCGGGGACCGCGCGAGGCCGGTCGGGCCGGCGAAGGCCGCCCCGCTCGCCTCCAGCAGCGCGCCCCCCCGCTGGACGTAGTTGACGATGTTCTGGAGGTAGAGGTTGGGCAGGATGCCGCGGCGGCGGTAGCGGTCGAAGATGACGAGGTCGAACTCCGCCAGCTTGACCTCGAACAGCTCCCGGATCGGGAAGGCGATCAGCGACAGCTCGCGGATGGGTGTGCCGTCCTGCTTCTCGGGCGGGCGCAGGATGGTGAAGTGGACGAGGTCGACCGAGGGGTCGGACTTCAGGATGTTCCGCCACGTCCGCTCGCCCGCGTGCGGCTCGCCCGAGACGAGGAGCACGCGCAGCCGGTCGCGCACGCCGTTGACGACGACCGCGGCCCGGTTGTTGGCGAGGGTGAGTTCCTCGCGCGCCGCCTCCACCTCGAACTCGAAGACGTTCTGGCCGGCATGGTCCAGGCGGAGCAGGAGGTCGTGGTCGCGGCCGACCGGCACGCGGATCCGCTGGGGCGGAGCGGCCCCCTGCCGGACCGTCACGATCGCGTCGGTCGACTGGCGGTTCGGCTGGTCATCGACCCGGATCGTGAGCGCCACCGGCCGGTCCATCGTGCCGTAGGTGGGGGCGCGGACGATGGCGAGCCGCCGGTCGGCCTCGTCCGGCCGCCCGGTGAGCAGGGCGTGGACCGGCCCGACGTCGAGGAGCCCGCGGAGATCGGGCGGGATATCGTGGACCTGCCCGTCGGTCACGAAGACCGCACCCGCCGCCCGCCGCCGCGGCACGTCGGCCAGCGCCCGCGACATCGCCTCGGCGAGGCGGGTCTCGTCCACCGGCGACTGGCCGTCGCCGCCCGCCTGGGTGCGGACGACCCGCACCTCCAGGTCGTCGAACCGCGCGAGGCGGCGCTCGAGGTCGGCGACGACCCGCTCGGTCTGGGCCCGCCGCTCGCCGATCGCCTGGCTCGGCGACTGGTCGACGACGATGACGGCGACGTCCTTGATGGGCTCCCGCTGCTCGCGCACGAGGGAGGGATTGGCGAGCACGAGTGCCAGGACGGCGAGCGCGAGGGTGCGCCACGCCGCCCCCCGCGCCCGGCGGATCAGGCCGAAGAGCGCGAGGAGGGCCGCCACCGCGAACAGCGGTCCGAGGACCGCCCACGGCAGCAGCGGCGAGAGCGCGATCGACGCACCGTCCATCATTGGCCGAGCCGCTCCAGGATCGCGGGAATGTGGACCTGATCGGCCTTGTAGTTGCCGGTCAGGACGTACATCAGCAGGTTCACGCCGAACCGGTAGGCGATCTCGCGCTGCCGCTCGCCGCCGGGCATCACCGCCGCCATCGGGCGGCCGTTCCGGTCGATCGCCCAGGCGGCGGCCCAGTCGGCACCGCCCACGATGACCGGCGACACGCCGTCGTTGGCCGCGGTTTCCCGCGCCTCGACCCAGACGTCGCCGCCGGCGTAGCGGCCCGGGAACTCCTGCAGGAGATAGAAGGCCTTGGTGAGGACGTGGTCGGGCGGCACCGTGGCCAGCGGCGGGATGTCGAGCCCGGCCGTCACCCGCCGCAGCGTCTGCGTGCCCGGGCCGTTCCCGGCGAAGCCGCCGAGCTGGCTGTCGCGGGTGTCGAACAGGATCGTCCCGCCGTTGCGCAGGAAGGTGTTGATCCGTTCCTGCGCGGCGGGCGAGAGGGGCACCTGCGCCGCCGTCATCGGCCAGTAGAGGATCGGGTAGAAGCCCAGCTCGTCGACCTCGGGATCGACGCCGACAGCCCCCTGCGCCTCGATCGAGGTGCGCCGCGACAGCATCTGCGTCAGCCCGTCGAGCCCGGCGCGCGACATCGCGTCCTGCTCCCCATCGCCGGTGACGACGTAGGCGAGGTGGGTCTCGCCGGTGACGGCGATGATGCGGGCCTCGTCGGTCTGCGCCGCCGCGGGCGTCACCGCCGCGGCCAGCAGGAGCGCGACACCGGCCGCCGCCGCGCGTCTGGCCATCCGCGTCCGGCCCGGCAGCACGAGGCCGCGCAGCACGAGCGCGATCAGGAAGTCGAGGATCGCCAGCACCATCGCGGCACCCAGCAGCCAGGGTTTCAGGTCGGTCTCGCCCCGCGCGCCATAGCCCGCGATCGCCACGCCGGGCGGCATCGCCGGCAGGGGCCGCACCTCCGTCAGGCCGGCCGTCAGGTTGAGGGCCTGCCGGGCGTCGGCCGTGCCGTAGAAGCCCGGCGGGTGGCGCGGACCGATGGCGTCCGCCCGGAACCGGTCGCCCGGCACGGGAAACGCCGTCGGCGGCGCCGGCACGAGGCGGCCGAGCCCGTCGAGCACGTCGAGGGGCGACAGCGTCTGCCCGCGCGCGGGGCCGGCGACCCCCTCCGACATGGCCGTCAGCCGGCGCAGCATGTTCACGAACAGGCCGGAGAGCGAAAGGTTCGACCAGTCCGGGCTGGCGGTGGTGTGGACGAGGACGACGAACCCCTCGCCGCGCTTCGCCCCGGTGACCAGCGGCGTGCCGTCGGCCAGCGTCGCCCAGGTCTTCTCGGCGAGGTCGATCGCCGGTTCCGCCAGCACCTGCCGGGTGACGGCGACGTCGGGCGGCACGGGCAGGCCGGCGAAGGGGCCCGTCTCCGCGAAGGGGGCGAGGCTCGCCGGCTCCTGCCAGGAGAGGGCGCCGCCCAGCTGTCGGTCCCCCGCCCGCAGGCGCACGGGGATCAGCGCGTCGGCGTTCTGGGCGAGGCGCGGGCCGGCGAAGCGAACGAGCACGCCCCCCTGCTCCACCCACCGCTGGATCGCCGTGGCCTCGGGACCGGAGAGCGCGCCGACGTCCGACAGGATCAGCACGGCCGTCTCGCGTTCGAGGAGCTGCTGCACGGTGCCGCGCCGCACCTCCGACGTGGGGCTCAGGGCCCGGTCGAGATAGTGGAGGTCGGAGAGCAGCGGCTGGCTCTCCTGCGCCGGACGGCCGGAGACGAGGCCGACCGGGCGGCGGCGCCAGCGCTCGTCGAGGAGCACCGTGGCGCCGGCCGTCGTCTCGCCCTCGATCCGCACGGCGGCGGCCTCGTTGCGGAGTTCGGTCGGCATGGGCAGGCGCACGTCGAGCGTCCGCGACCCGGCGGCGAAGCTTCCCGTCTCCCGCGTCAGGAGGCGGCCGTCGCCCGCGGTCACCCGCAGGATCACGGCCTCGACGGGGCCCGGCTCGGCGCGGACGACGCGGGCGACGAGATCGCCGCCCTCGGTCGCGGGCGGCAGGACCAGCCTGGGCTGGCGTCCCGCGCCGTCGATGACGAGCGTGAGGCTGCCGAGCGCCTGCAGCGCCTCCGCGAGGCCACGGGCGGCGGCGTCGCCGAGCCCGTCGGAGAGCCACACCGCATGGACGGAGCCGCGCAGCGACAGGCCGGCCAGCGCTTCGCGCGCCGCCGCGCGGTCGGTCGGCCAGGGGACCGGCTCCATCGACTGGACGGTCCGGCGGGCGTCGACCGCACGCATCACGCCCGAGGTCTGCGGCCGGTCGCCGTTCGGGGTCGGGGCCGTCGGCACGATCACCACCTCGCGCCCCTCGCGGGCCGCCTGGTCGACGAGGTCGAGCATCAGGGCACGGCGCCCCGGCCAGTCGCGCCCGGCGCCCCAGCCGTTGTCCACCGCGATCAGCAGCGGGCCGGAGCCCGGCAGCGCCGCGTTCGGGTTCAGCAGCGGCTGGGCGAGTGCCAGGATGACCAGCGCCGCGAGCAGGAGGCGCATCAGGAGGAGCCACCAGGGCGTGCGGGCCGGCGTCTCCTCCCGCGCGATCAGGTCGCGCAGCAGCGCGATGGCGGGGAAGCGGACGACGCGCGGCGAGGGCGGCGTGACGCGCAGCAGCCACCAGATCACCGGAAGCGCCGCGAGCGCGCCGAGAATCCACGGGGCGGCGAAGGCGAGCGGACCGAGGGCGAGCATCACACCGCCTCCTGCGCCAGCGCGCCCCACAGGGCCAGCACCGCGCCCTGGGCCGGACGGTCGGTCCGGTGCGTCAGGAACGTCCAGCCGGCGGC
>JBIJED010000482.1:0-3251 GCA_044343785.1 Azospirillales bacterium
CGCCTTGACGCGCCGGAGGCTAGCGCTGCTTAGCTTTTCTTCCATCGGGCTTCGGCAGCGATGCGTGCGATTTCCGACCGCTGCTCAGGGGTCAGAGAAACCGCGCGAGCCTCGCCGCCATTCTTGCCCCCTAGGGAGCGGCCTTCTCTGGCGGGACTGCCGCTAGCGTCATTAAGTTCCCCCGTCGCAATCTTCGCCACCATGACGGCGGAGCCGATCACATCGGCGGGTCGTTTCTGTCCTTGCGGGCCTTTCGGCATGGTCGCCCCTCGCGCTTCGATCAGCCCAGTATATGGGATCGGTCGGGCGGGCGCGATGCCCTGTCAACCCGCCTCAGATTTCAAACTGAGACACTACCCACCCCCGGTTTCGCTGGCCAAACAGCCGGGGTCGACGTATAGGCTTTTTTCCCCCCGCGGCGGATCCACGCCTGGGGCGATCGTCGGTCGCAGGAGTTGGGACGATGGTGGATCGCTGGACCCCGGACAGCTGGCGCGCCAAGGAGATCCGGCAGGCCCCGGTCTATGGCGACGCCACGAAGGTGGCGGCCGTCGAGGATCGACTGCGCAACTATCCGCCGCTGGTCTTCGCGGGCGAGGCCCGGCGCCTCAAGACGGCGCTCGGGCGGGTCGCGCAGGGGCAGGGGTTCCTGCTCCAGGGGGGCGACTGCGCCGAGAGCTTCGCCGAGTTCCACCCGAACAACATCCGCGACACCTTCCGCGTCATCCTGCAGATGGCGGTCGTCCTCACCTTCGGCGCGAGCACGCCGGTGGTGAAGGTGGGCCGCATGGCGGGCCAGTTCGCCAAGCCCCGGTCGAACGACACCGAGACGCTGGAAGGCACCACGCTGCCCGTCTATCGCGGCGACATCATCAACGGCTTCGAGTTCGACGAGGCGAGCCGCATTCCCGATCCCGCCCGGATGGAGCGGGCCTACAACCAGTCGGCCGCGACGCTGAACCTCCTGCGGGCCTTCGCCCAGGGCGGCTACGCCGACCTCCACCAGGTCCACCGCTGGACGCTCGGGTTCGTCGAGCGCTCGCCCCAGGCCGCGCGCTACGAGGATCTCGCCCACCGGCTCGAGGAGGCGCTCGCCTTCATGGCCGCCTGCGGGATCACGGCGGAAACGACGCCGCAGATCCGCGAGACCGATTTCTTCACCAGCCACGAGGCGCTGCTGCTGCCCTACGAGCAGGCGCTGACCCGCGTCGACAGCACCACGGGCGACTGGTACGACGTCTCCGCCCATATGCTGTGGATCGGCGACCGCACCCGCCAGCCGGACGGCGCGCACGTGGAGTTCCTGCGCGGGGTGAAGAACCCGCTCGGGCTCAAGGTCGGCCCGACCACGGAGCCGGACACGCTGATCCGCCTCGTCGACACCCTGAACCCGGCGAACGAGCCCGGGCGGCTGACGCTCATCGCCCGCATGGGCTCCGATCTGGTGGGCGAGAAGCTGGTCCCTCTCGTCCGTCGCGTCCAGCGCGAGGGTCGTGTCGTGCTGTGGAGCTGCGATCCCATGCACGGCAACACGGTCAAGTCGGCCAGCGGCTACAAGACCCGCCCGTTCGAGCGCGTGCTGGGCGAGGTGGAGGGCTTCTTCGCCATCCACCGGGCCGAGGGGACGCACGCGGGCGGCATCCACCTGGAGCTGACGGGCCAGGACGTGACCGAATGCACGGGCGGCGCCCATGCGATCACCGACAGCGGCCTCTCGCTGCGCTACCACACCTCTTGCGACCCGCGGTTGAATGCGAGCCAGGCGCTCGAGATGGCCTTCCTCGTGGCCGAACTGCTCAAGAAGGAACGGCAGTCCGACGCCACCGTCCGCCGAAGCGCGGCGGCGGAATAGGCCGCGTGGTATGACGTCGCCCCACCCCGCGGACCCGGTCTCCGACGAGGCCATCGGCGCCTGGACCGACGTCTATTTCCAGCGGACCAAGGCGACGGTCGGGCGGTTCGGCGACGCGCGCGTCACCTACGCTTATTTCATGCGACGCCCGGTCGTGTGCGCGCCGCGCCTCGCCCTGACCTTCCTGGAGGAGGCGGCGAAGCGGCGGGGCACCGCGTTCGAGGTCGACCTGCGGATCCCCGAGGGGAAGTGGGTCGGCGCGGGCGAGCCGATCTTCTACGTCACCGGCTCCTTCTTTCACTTGGTCGACCTTGAGACGCTGGTCCTCATGCGTCTCGGGCCGCCCTGCGTGGCGGCCTACAACGCCTATCAGATGTGCGCCGATCTTCCGCACGTCGCCTTCCTCGCCATGGACGCGCGCCATTGCGCGGGCACCGACATGGCCGAGCTGATGGCCTACGCCGCGAGCGTCGGTTCCGCCCGGGCCCGGCGCAAGGTGGGCGCCGTCGGATTCGTGGGCAACGCGACCGACGCCACCGCGCATTTCTTCGGCGAGCCGCACGGCATGGGGACGATGCCGCACGCGCTGATCGGCTATGCCGGGTCGACGGTGCGCGCGGCCGAGATGTTCCACGAGACGTTCCCGGACCAGCCGCTGACGGTGCTGGTCGACTACTTCGGTCGCGAGGTGACGGACGCGCTCGCCGTCTGCCGGCGCTTTCCGGACCTCGCGGCGGCGGGGCGCCTCTCGGTCCGGCTCGACACGCCGGGCGGCCGTTTCGTCGAGGGGCTCGATCCGCCGGGGTCGTACGCGGTGCTGGAGCGCTTCATGCCCGCCGCCACGCGTGGCTACCGCGACGACAAACAGCTTCAGTACCTGATCGGCCCCGGCGTCTCGGCCGCGGCGATCTGGTACGTGCGCGCCGCGCTCGACCAGGCCGGCTTCGACAAGGTGCGGATCGTCGCCTCCAGCGGCTTCTCGCCCGCGAAGTGCCGCCTCATGGCCGAGGCCCAGGCGCCCGTCGACGTGATCGGGACGGGCAGCTATCTTCCCGAGCGATGGGGAGAAACCTATGCCACGGCCGACATCGTGGAGTACGATGGCATCCGACGGGTGAAGGTCGGGCGCGAGTTCCTCTTCCGGAAGTGAACCGGGGGAACGGCGGCCGGCCTCCGGTTCCCGCCACTTCATCATGGATATGGACGGGGTTTCCGGATGGACATGCGGTACGGGCGACCGGGCGCGATCGGCGCCGCGGTGTTCGTCGACGTCGAGAACATGGCCTGGGCGAACGCCGGGGCGGCGTTCCAGGTCGACCGGCTGATGGCGCACATCCTGCGCGAGAGCGTGCCGCTGGTGCGGCGCGCCTACGCGGACTGGCGGACTCTCGGCCTCTAT
>JBIJED010000484.1:0-3238 GCA_044343785.1 Azospirillales bacterium
GCAGCGCCACCCGCTCCGGCCCCGCGTCCCCGCCCGCGCCGATGCGCGACAGGATCAGGCGCACGGCCTCGGCCACCATCTCGTCGTTGGGCTGGCGCACGCTGGTCAGGCGATAGCTTGGGGCCGCCCCCAGCGGGATCGCGTCGTAGGCCACGACCGAGACGTCGTCGGGCACCGTGAGGCGCAGTTCGAACCGCAGCGTGTCGAGCACCGCCAGCGCCATGTGGTCGGAGGCGACGAAGACCGCGTCGGGCGGGTCCCGCCGCTCGAACAGGGAGAGGGCGGCCAGCCGCGCCCCGTCCAGCGTGTAGCCGCCCACCGCGCGGGCATGCAGGGCGAGCCCGCTCTCAGCCAGGCCCTCGACGAGGCCGCGCTCCCGGTCTCGGCTCGTCGAGCTGTCCTCCACCCCTGCGACATAGGCGACGCGGGCGTGCCCGCCCGCCGCCAGGAACCGTCCCACGAGCCGGCCGCCCGCCACGTTGTCGGACGACACCGAGGAAACGGCCGCGTCGTCCACCGTGCGGTTGAACAGAACGACCGGAATGCCCTGCGCGGCGCAGAGGTCGGCGAGGTCGGAGGAGAGGACGGCCGAGAACATGATGATGCCGTCCACCTGATACTGCAGGATCTCGTGCAGCACCGAATCCACCGGCGTTCCCGTCTGCGTGAAGAACAGAAGGGTGTGGTAGCCCTCGCGCTGGAGCCGCTGCGACAGCGTCTCCAGCAGCAGCGGGTAATAGTGGTTGTCGAGATAGGCGACGATCACGCCGACCATCCGCGACCGGCGGGTGATCAGCGAGCGGGCGATGGCGTTCGGGCTGTAGCCGAGCGCCCGGGCGGCCTCCAGCACCTTCGCACGGGTCGCCTCCGAGACGCTGGCGCCGGGGGTGAAGGTGCGGCTGACCGCCGATTGCGACACGCCCGCCCGCCGCGCCACGTCGACCGACGTGACCGGTCCGCGCGGGCCGGAGAGCGGCCTATTGCGCCGTCCAGCCGCCATCGACCACCAGATGCGTTCCCGTCACCAGCGCGGACGCGTCGGACGCGAGGAAGACGACGGGGCCCATCAGATCCTCGATCCGCCCCACCCGGCCCATCGGGATCTTCGACAGCACGAAGTCCCGGAAGGTCGCGTCCGCCAGCATCGGCCGCGTCAACGGCGTCTCGACGAAGGTGGGGCAGAGCGTGTTCACGCGGATGCCGGCGGGTGCCAGCTCCAGCGCCATCGCCTTGGTGAACCCCTCCATCGCGTGCTTGGTCGCACAATAGACCGCGCGCTTCGGCCCGCCCACGTGGCCCATCTGCGAGGAGACGTTGACGATCGAGCCCGGCCGCTTCGCCTCCAGCAGCGCCAGCGCCACCGCGCGGGCGACGAAGAAGGCGGCCTTGACGTTGAGGTCGGTGACGAAATCGTAGTCGGCCTCGGTCACGTCGGCGAGGGTCGTGTGCCGTGCGCCGCCGGCGTTGTTCACCAGCACGTCGAACGGCCCACGGTCGGCGACGAAGCGGGAGACGGCGGCGCCGTCGGTCACGTCGAGCGCCGCCCCCGTGGCCGCACCGCCGCCCTCGCGGATCGCGGCGGCCACCGCCTCGACCTCGCCCGCGGTGCGGGAGACGAGCGTCACCGCCGCCCCGGCCTCCGCCAGCGCCACCGCCGCGCCGAGCCCGATGCCGCGCCCGGCCCCGGTCACCAGCGCGGTGCGGCCGTCGAGGCGGAACGAGGGGGTGCGGGGGAGGATCATGGGGCGTCGACGCTCCGTCCCGGAACGCGGTGCGGCGACCCCCTCTCCCATGGACCGCTGTTCGCGGCCCATCTCTCCCCGGGGGGGAGAGGGGACGGAACGTCAGCGGTTCTCCCCTCCCCCCGGGGGGAGGGGCTGGGGGAGAGGGGCTGGAGCCGGCCGACGCCCCCCATCGTCACTCCGCCGCCCCGTAGGCCGGCACGTTCCTGCGCCCGTACCGGCGGACGCGGACGTTCGCCTGCTCGGCATGGCCCGCGAATCCCTCGAGGATGCAGAGCCGCGAGCAGTATTCGCCCACCATCGTCGACGCTTCGTCCGTGAGCACCTTCTGATAGGTGCAGGTCTTCATGAACTTCCCCACCCAGAGGCCGCCCGTGTAGCGCGCCGCCGTCTTCGTGGGAAGCGTGTGGTTCGTGCCGATGACCTTGTCGCCATAGGCGACGTTGGTGCGCGGGCCGAGGAAGAGGGCGCCGTAGTTCGTCATCCGGTTCAGGAAGACGTCGGGGTCGCGGGTCATCACCTGCACGTGCTCGAAGGCGAGGCGGTCGGCCTCGGCCACCATCTCGTCCTCGTCCTCGCAGACGATGATCTGCCCGTAGTCGGCCCAGGCCTTCGCGGCGAGGTCGGCGGTCGGCATGATGGCGAGCTGGCGCTCGATCTCCCGCATCGTGTCGCGGGCGAGCGTCTCGGAGTTGGTGATGAGCGCGGCGGGCGAGGTGGGCCCGTGCTCGGCCTGGCCCAGGAGGTCGGTCGCGCAGATCTCGCCGTCGACCGTCTCGTCCGCGATCACCAGCGTCTCGGTCGGGCCGGCGAACAGGTCGATGCCGACACGGCCATAGAGCTGGCGCTTCGCCTCGGCCACGAACATGTTGCCGGGGCCGACCAGCATGTCGACCGGCGCGATCGTCCGGGTGCCCAGCGCCATCGCCGCCACCGCCTGCACGCCGCCGAGGCACAGGATCTCGTCGGCGCCCGCGAGGTGCATGGCCGCCACGATCGCCGGATGCGGCCGCCCGCCCTGCGGCGGGGCGGACGCGATCACGCGCTTCACGCCCGCGACCTTGGCCGTCACCACGCTCATGTGCGCCGACGCGACCATGGGATACTTGCCGCCGGGGACATAGCAGCCGACCGCGTTGACCGGGATGTTCCGGTGGCCGAGCACGACGCCCGGCATCGTCTCGACCTCCAGGTCCCTCAGGCAGTCCTTCTGCTTCTGCGCGAAGTTCCGGACCTGGGCCTGGGCGAAGCGGATGTCCTCCAGGTCGCGCGGCGCCACCTCGGCCATCGCGCGGGCGATGTCGTCCTCGGAGAGGCGGAAGCGCGGCGGGTCGTATCCGTCGAACTGCTTCGACAGCGCGCGGACGGCGGCGTCGCCCTCCGTCTCCACCCGGCGGAGGATCTCCTCCACCGTGCGGCGGACCTTCGCGTCGTCCTCGGCGACGGCGGCCGCGTCGCGGCCGCGCTTGAGATATCGGGCCATGCCGGATCCCCTG
>JBIJED010000485.1:0-3229 GCA_044343785.1 Azospirillales bacterium
CATCGAGCGGTCGGCCTGCCCCACCTGCGGCTCCTGCTCGGGCATGTTCACCGCCAATTCGATGAACTGCCTGACCGAGGCGCTGGGCCTGTCGCTGCCGGGCAACGGCACGGTGCTGGCGACCCATGCCGACCGCCGCCGCCTGTTCGTGGAGGCCGGGCACCTGATCGTCGACCTCGCCCGGCGCTGGTACGAGCGGGAGGACGCGCGCGTCCTGCCGCGCGCCATCGCGACGATGGCGGCGTTCGAGAACGCGATGACGCTCGACATCGCCATGGGCGGGTCGACGAACACGGTGCTGCACCTTCTGGCCGCCGCGCACGAGGCGGGCGTGCCCTTCACCATGGCGGACATCGACCGGCTGTCGCGCCGGGTGCCGGTCTTGTGCAAGGTCGCCCCCTCGGTGCCCGACGTGCACATCGAGGACGTGCACCGGGCGGGCGGCATCATGGGCATCCTTGGCGAACTCGACCGCGCGGGCCTGCTCGACACCGGTGTCCCGACGGTCCATTCGCCGACGATGGCGGACGCGCTCGACCGCTGGGACCTGAAGCGCACGGGCAGCGAGGCGGTCCGCACCTTCTTCCTCGCGGCCCCCGGCGGCGTGCCGACGCAGACGGCCTTCAGCCAGGACCGGCGCTGGGACGACCTCGACCTCGACCGGGCGGGGGGCGTGATCCGCGGCGGCGCCCACGCCTTCTCGCACGACGGCGGCCTCGCGGTCCTCTCCGGCAACCTCGCCGCCGACGGCTGCATCGTGAAGACGGCGGGCGTGGACGCCTCGGTCCTCGCCTTCGCCGGCCCGGCCCGCATCTTCGAGAGCCAGGACGCCGCGGTCGACGGCATCCTGAACGGCCGGGTCAAGGCGGGCGACGTGGTGGTGATCCGCTATGAAGGCCCGCGCGGCGGCCCCGGCATGCAGGAGATGCTCTACCCCACCAGCTATCTGAAGTCGAAGGGGCTGGGCAAGGCGTGCGCGCTGGTGACGGACGGGCGCTTTTCGGGCGGCACGTCGGGCCTGTCGATCGGCCACGTCTCGCCGGAGGCGGCGGAGGGCGGGACGATCGCGCTGGTCGAGGACGGCGACCGGATCGAGATCGACATCCCCGGCCGCACCATCCGCCTCGCGGTGCCGGACGACGAACTGGCCCGGCGGCGGACGGCGCAGGCCGCCAAGGGCTGGCGCCCGGCGGCACCCAGGAAGCGCGCGGTGAGCGCGGCGCTCAAGGCCTACGCCGCGCTGACCACCAGCGCGGCGAAGGGCGCGGTCAGGGACGTGTCGCGGATCGGGGCGGAGTGAGGGGGGGCGTGAACCCTCTCCCGCTTGCGTCACTGACCCATGGCCCGAGCGGAGGCGGCCGGGACGGCACCGCCGACCTCCGCGGTTCCATCGTCGGGCAGTTCGTCCCCCGGCAGGCTCACGCCCGTTCCGGCCTTGCGGAGGATGGCGCCGTAGGCCCCGGGTTCCGCCCGGGCCGCCCGGGCGGCCAACATCGATGCCTGATCGTCAGCCGGCATCGCATCCAGCATGCCGCGCGCGCGGAGGACGGCAACCTTCTCGGCGACGGCCTGGACGATGAAGGCGTTGATCGAGTTTCCGTCCCTCTCCGACGCGATCCGGACGTCGCCCATCAGCGACGTCGGAAGGCGGAGAGCGTAGTTCCCGTTGGTCGCCATCCCAGTCTCCTCAGTGTCTCTCCCGGGCTCGAAACCGGAACCGCGGGCTCTCCCCGCGACGCCGCGCGGTCGTCCGCCGGCAGATAGTCACGGCGGTTGAAGGTCACGATGTGATCACCACGACCGTTCCAGAGAAGCTCGACGAACATCTCGTCCGAAGGATCCCGGATGCTCGGCCGGGACCGCACGGTGATCGCCACCGGTTCCGCGAGGGCCACGAAACCGTCGAGAAACCGGCCGACCTCGCCGATCGTCAGGCCGATCGCCTCCAGCGCATCCGGACGGGTCAGCACGTCCTCGTACTCGAGGAGCACGGGCACGCTCACGAGCGGAACGAAGACCCGATCCTCGATCGCCAAGAGAAGCAGCCGCGATGCGCCGACGGCACTCTGGAGGCCGCTTCGGATGACGTCCGTGTCGAGGACCAACCTCATATCACATATGATATGACGGCTGGTGGGTCGGGTCAACGGACCGTCCGGAACGCAGGTCGGCGGCCCCGACCGCGACTCGGACCGTGAGCGTTTCGCCGCCCATCGCGGACCGGCAGGCCGCAGTCCTCTCCGCTCGCGCGATGCAGGGCGCGCCTCATGGTGAGCCCGTCGAACCATGAGGCGGCACATCGGTCGCAGACGATGGGCGGCGGTTTACGATACCCACGATCATCGCCATCAGCCCAAAGTACACTGTCACCGCTTTACTATCCTTGTCACCGTATTCGCCGTGAACCCGAAGTGAACTGTCACCGTATTCCGAAGTGAACTGTCACCGTATTCCGAAGTGAACTGTCACCGTATTCCGAAGTGAACTGTCACCGTATTCATCCGAAGCAAACGCTCACCGTATTCCCCTGTCACCGTATCCACCTACTTCAGCAAATCAGAGACCTTCTTTGCTGCGTGGAGTTTGTCCAAGCGGGTGTACCGTGGACCTTGCATTGTTCCTTGGGGTGAATCGGCGAAGGGGACCGGGCCGACCGGTTTTGCCTTTTCGGCGAAGACCAATCGGTATTTTCCCTCCTCACCGTAGGGTTCAATCCGCTCAACGGCGGCGTAGTGAGTGATCGCTGATATCGGCTGGGTCTGATATCCCGCAATGTACTTGATCTTATCGAGCATCCCACCGGATATTCGGACTGCATACCAACAATCTGCGCCAAGAAAAACTTTTTCAAACCCCTCCTTCTGCGCTGGAACTATAATCGTATCAGGCTTAAGATCACTCTGTTTAACTTGTGAAATTGATGCCAACAACTGTGGCGTAGCTACAGGCTTGGGCACCTCAAATGCCCGAAGGCCCACAAGAGGAAGTATTTGTAGGATTTCTTTTAAGAAAGCGCGAGTATCTGCCTTTTCGGCTTCGCTCATTGCAGGCTCCTGCGGTGCATTTCCATTATCCAGGTAGCACCGCTTTGCATCGGTAGCTCGCCTAATGAGCGCATGTTCTAGCCAAGTAACGTGAGCACGGTTCAAACCACTGCTATTGGAAACGAAGACAACACTCCAGTTCCAGAAGTCTTTGTTTGCATGATGTGAGTCGATACGACTACGCA
>JBIJED010000035.1:0-11268 GCA_044343785.1 Azospirillales bacterium
ACCAGACCATCACCATGGCCGACTTGCCCTGCGCGACCGAGGTGACGGCGTCGCCCTCGACGAACTGGACCGAGCCCGGGGCGGCCACCTTGTGGCGCAGCAGCAGGTCCAGGTACATCTGCGTCGCCTCGACGCCTGCGGCGTCGTTGAAGCGGACCTGCCGGCCGGCGTCGGCCAGCACGTCGGAGCCCTTGCCCCAGAGGTAGTTGAGCCAGAGGAACAGGTTCTGCGCGCCGTTCCCCTTGCCATAGTACATGGCGAGGCCGGACATCTCCGGGGTCTGCAGCCTCTGGGCGACGGTGATCACCTCGTCCCAGGTCTTCGGCGGGGCGAGGCCGGCCCGCTCCAGAAGGTCCTTGCGGTAGAACAGGAGCTGCGGATGGCTGCGGACGGGCAGGCCGTAGACCTTGCCCTCGAAGCTGGAGGACTGGACATAGGCGTCGGGGTAGCGCGCCATGTCGATGCCGTCGCGCTTCAGCCACTCGTCGACCGGCTGGAGATACTGCGCCAGCGACGGGCCCCAGCTGTCCTGGTAGCAGACGATGTCGTAGCTCGACGAGCCCGCGACGCCCTCGGTCGCGATCTTGTCGCGCATCTGGCCGTAGGGGATGTACTCGTAGTTCGCCTTGATGCCGGTCAGCGCCTCGAACTCCGCGAGGTGCTTCTGCTGGCCGCGGAACTGGGACGCGATCGGCAGGAGGACGTTCACCGTCTGCCCGGCGAAGGGCTTGCCGGCCTTCAGCCCGTACTGCTGGGCGCGCAGCCCGCCGCTGGCGGCGAGGGTACCGAGTGCTGCCGAGCCGGCCAGGAGCGTGCGGCGGTCGATCATCATGTCGTCTTCCTCCCCAGATCGTTGTGCATACGTTTGCAAAAAAAGCTTAGGTTGAGTGCGGGCTGCGTGTCAATGCGGGGGGACAGGGTGTGGGCCTTCCCCCGCTTACTTGGTCATCTCCCCGATCTTGATCTGGGTGAGGAGCGCCAGCTCGTCCCACACCGCCCACTCGTCCTTGATCCTCCCGTCGACGACGTGGAAGTGGCTCATGCCGAGCACCCAGACGCGGTGCCCGGTCGGCGCGCCCAGCGTCAGGCCGAGGTTCTGGTGGTGGCCGTCCAGCACCCAGCGCACCGCCACCTTCTCGCCCCCCTCCACGCAGGGGACCGAGCAGATGTGCTGCGGGATCAGCACGCAGTCCGGGACGGTGTTCACCAGCCGCATGGTCTGCATCATCACCGCGTGGCGACCGTAAAGCTCCTTCATCGGCGGCCCGTGCCACTGCACGTTCGGGGCGTAGACCTCGCGGATCCTGCCGAACATGCGCCGGTTGTAGACCTCGTGCATCCAGCGCAGCGTCCACGCCTCGGTCTCGGTGTGGGCGAGGGAGACGTCGGCCGTCTCCTCGGGCGGATACTGGCCGAGCAGGCGGCCGTTCTCGGCGATCTCGTGCGCGGTGAAGCCCTTGGCCACGTAGCCGCGGGCCATGATCGTCGCCAGCTCGTCCTTGTCGCAGCCGAGCTGCAGCGCGATCGACATCGAATCCCGCACCACCCATTCGCGGAAGATGCGGTTCTCGAAGATCATGCAGTCCGCGATCGTGCGGTGGTGGAAGCTGCGGTTGGTCGGCTTGCCGAACAGGCCCGGCTCCGTGTGGCGGCCCGAGCCGGTGACGAGGTGGCTCGTGTAGAACCCCTCGTCCTCGTTCCCGCGCCAGATCACCTGGGTCGCCATGCCCCGGCGGTCCGGAAGCTCGACGAGGCGCTGGACCGTGTCGCGCACCACGTCCTCGCGGTTGTAGACCGTGCCGACCGGGCCGTAGACGACGCAGTTGTGGGTGTAGTGGCTGTAGATCAGCCCGACGTCGCGCTCGTCCCAGATGCGGTGGGTGCAGCGGACGATGTAGTCGACGATGTCGGTGTAGATCGGGTCGAAGCCGCGCATCGGCTGTACCCGCTCGCGCCCGACCGGCGCGAGATCGACGTAGTCCAGCCGCTCCACCTGGAGGACCTTGTCCTGGGACGCCGGGTCGCTGCCCGGATCGCGCGACGGACGGGACAGCGACGGAACGCCCACGGGACCGGGTTCGGTGTCGCTCATGGAGGCTCCGGTGGATCTGCGGCCCTCGGCCGGTCGGGGTCGGCGGCGCTGCGGCATCAGCCCTTCACCGCGCCGAGGGTGAGACCGGACACGATCTGCCGCTGGAAGACCATGACCAGAAGGAACAGGGGGGCGGTCACCGACACCGCCGCCGCGACCGCCTGGATCTGGTCGGTCGTGGTGTTGTCCGAGCCGAGGAACTGCGAGATGGCGGGGACCATCGTCTTGTTCGCCTGGTCGAGCAGGAGCGAGGTGACGAGGTAGTCGTTGTAGGCGAGCAGG
Source organism: Azospirillales bacterium (assembly GCA_044343785.1). GTDB lineage: Bacteria > Pseudomonadota > Alphaproteobacteria > Azospirillales > Azospirillaceae > CANGXM01. Next base: position 2,375 of record JBIJED010000035.1, read on the forward strand.
AACGAGAACAGGCCCGTCGTGATCACGCCCGGCCACATGACCGGCACGATCACCCGCCAGAAGGCCCCGAACTGGGAGCAGCCGTCGACCCGCGCCGCCTCGTCCAGTTCCGTCGGCACGTTCAGGAAGAACGACCGCAGCATCCAGATCGTGAAGGGCTGGTTGATCGCGACCAGCACCAGGACGACCGCCCAGGGCTGGCCGTAGAGGGTGGGGGCCGTGTCGGAGAAGAGGCCGAGCAAGGGGCCCAGCACCGGCATCTCCCACAGCGGCTGCAGGATCTCGTGGGAGTTCAGGAAGGGCGGCAGATAGCCCGCCACCAGCACCGAATGCGGAAGCGCGCGGAAGATCAGGGCGGTGACGAGGATCCAGAAGGCGATCGGCGTGCGGGCGCGGGCGAGGCCGTAGCCCGCCAGCGTGCCGACGGAGAGCGAGACCACCACCACGCCGACGGTGAGGGTGATCGAATTCACGAACTCCTTGTGGAAGCCGCGCGCGATCCACACCGCCTCGTAATGCTCGCCGGTGAAGCCGACGACCGGCCGCGCCAGCCCGCCGACCAGCGGCAGGACGCCCACGATCGCCTCGACCAGCCCGACCAGCGGAGGCAGGACGAGGAGCCCCACGATCCCGAGCGCCACCGCATAGAGCAGCGCCGCCAGCACCCAGCCCAGCGGCTCCATCCCGCCCACGGCCAGCAGCCGGGCGCCGGCGGCCCCGTGCCGGGCGGGGATCCACCATGCGGCGACGGCCGCCACGGCGACGGCGACGAGGTCGACGACCGAGACGCCGCCCGCCCGCGCGAGGGTGACGGGGCCCAGGATCACCGCCATCGGATCGGACGAGAGCGCGTCGAGCGGCAGGCGGAACGACATCAGCGCCGTCCAAACCAGCGGGAAGGCGGCGACCACGCTCCACACGACGAGGAACAGGCCGGAGGCGACCTTGAGGCCGGGGGAGAGGCGGAAGGCGCGGACCGTCAACGCGTCAGCCCTTCTGATGGTGGTCGCGCCACGTGCGCACGAGGAGGGGGACGAGCAGCGCGACGATCCCGATCATCGTCAGCATCGAGGACGCGGAGGCGCGGCCGATGGCGCGGCTGCCGGATCCGTCGGGCATGAGCAGGCTGTAGGTCAGCCATTGCAGCGAGATGTGATGCGCCTGGGCGGAGAAGCCGACGATCTCGTCGAACACGCGATAGGCGTCCATCAGGTGGATCAGCGCCACGAACACCATGAACGGGGCGAGGTGCGGGAGGAGGACGTAGCGCAGCCGCTCGAACCGCGACGCGCCGTCGACGACGGCACTCTCCAGCGTGTCCTGGTTCACGGTCTGGAGTGCGGCGTAGAAGACGATGAAGGCGAAGGGTGCCACGTGCCAGACCCGGTAGGTCAAGAGCAGGACCTCGATCGTCCAGCCCTGGGCGAACATGATGATGTTCTGCCCGGTCAGCCAGCGCAGCCCGGCGGTGAGGATGCCGTCGCCGATGAACAGCCAGCGGATCGAGAGCGCGCCCACGACCGGCGTGATGATGTAGGGCAGCAGCGACAGGAAGATGATCGGCCCGCGCAAGGACGCGATCGCCGTGTTCAGCGCCAGCGCGATGACGAGGCCGAGCCCGATGACCAGCGGCAGCGTGACGAGCGTGAAGGTCAGGGTGAAGCGCAGCGCCCGCCAGAAGTCGATCTGCCGGACGTCGGCCCAGCCGCCCCCGCCGGGCGAGAACGCCGCCACGAGCGCGTCCGGCTGCATGACCAGCCGGTAGTTCTCCCACCCCACGAACACCCGCTCGGTGACCGGCCTTCCGTCGCGCAGGACGGGTTGCGCGCGCACCTCGGTCGTGCAGGTCTGGGTGAGGAAGCCCGGCTGGCAGCTCTCCACCGTCACCTCCTGGAACAGCGTCCGGGTGACGAAGAAGCTCTGCCAGAACACGCTCGCCAGCGGCAGCGCGATGAAGACGAGCATCAGCGCGACCGACGGGGCGACGAACCAGAGGAGGGTGCGGGTCTTCATGGGGATGGACCGTGCTGTGCGTTCCCGGACCCGACCGTCGGATCCGCGGCGGCGTCCCCCCTCACCCCCGCCCCCTCTCCCCCTGAAGGGGGCGAGGGGAGGTCTGTTTCAGCAGCGTCCCCTCCCCACCGGAACGGGGGGGAGGGACAGGGAGAGGGCGGGCCGGGAGCAGAGCCCCCTCACCGATCGAGATCCCTGATCTTGCGGTTCAGCTCGAACTCCGGCGTGGCGACCGTGGCCTCCATCGCGACCAGCCGCCGCTCCAGATCACGGAAACGGGCCCCGAGGGTGGACACCGTGGTCTTCGGTTCGGTCGCGACCGTCCGCCAGAACGCGCGGTCCTCCGGCGGGATCCCGCTCTCCCGCCGGGGCTCCTTGCACAGGGCCATCACCGCGATCAGGTAGGCCAGCACCGTCATCGGGCCGAAGACGAACAGGCTCGCGATCGTGACGAGGCGGAGCGGGAAGGCGCGGATCCCGACGTATTCGGCGATCCCGCCGATCACCCCCGCCACCCACCGGTCCTCGCGCGAGCGGAAGAGGCGGTGCGGGTTCGGGCTCTCGAACAGGCTGTCCGGCGACCGGGCGTCCCTGTCCGGGCGGTGGCCGTCCCAGCCCCCTGCGTTGCGATGCCTGCGGCTCATGTGCGGGTCCTCCAGTCGGGCACCTCGGCGTCGAGGATGCGTTCCAGCCCGTGGATGCGCTGTTCCATCCGGCTCGCCGTCTCCCAGAGATCGGCGAGGGTGCGTTCGTCGGCGGCGGTCAGGGTCTTCTGGGACCGCCACTTCGTGATGTAGTGGAAGATGATCCACAGCGGGGCGACCACGGTCAGGGCCACCACCGCCAGGACGAAGACGAAGCCGTTCATCCCTCTCGCTCCGGTCGGGCGGGGGCCCGCGAAGGCCCCCCGCCGCTCATCCAGCCTCGCGGCGCCAGTCGGGCGCCTCGGCGTCGAGGATGCGTTCCAGCATGGCCACCCGCTGTTCCAGCCGGGCGGCCGTCGCCTCCAGCGTCGCACGGTCCTCGCCGGCCCAGGCCGCGGCGGCCGCGTTCTCGCGCATCCGCCACACCGTGACCAGCTTCAGGATCTGCGGGACCACCACCGTCAGGAAGATGATCCCGAGGACGAACCCGAACACGCCGTCGAACATCCCGCACGCTCCCCCTCATCGACGCCGGTCGGCAGGTCACCCCGCCGACCGGCCCTGCATCTTCGCCTTCAGCTCGGCGAGTTCGGCCTCGACCTTCTGCTCGGCCTCCAGCTCCCCGATCTCCTGGGCGAGCGACTTCTTGCCCGTTCCGCCGCCGAGATCATAGCTCTCGACCCGGCCCTGAAGCTCGTCCAGCGAACGCTCGACCTGCTCGAACCGGGTGAACGCCTCGGTGACGCGCCGGTCGTGCAGCGTGGAGCGGACCTTGAGGCGCTGCTGCGCCACCTCGTGCCGGGCGGCGAAGGCCTGCTCGCGCGACCTGGCCTCGGCCAGCTTCGCCTGCAGGCGCTGGATGTCCTCGTTCGCCTTGGCGAGGTCGGTCGCCACCGCCTCCAGTTCGGCCGACAGCTGGTCGGCGCTCTCGCTCGCGCGGGACTTCGCCATCAGGGCGCCCTTGGCGAGGTCCTCCCGGCCGCGGCCGAGCGCGATCTCCGCCTTGGCGCGCCAGTCGTCCGCCTCGCGGCGGGCCGCCGCGACCCGGCGCTCGATCTCCTTCCTGTCGGCGATGATCTGCACCGTCGCCGAGCGCACCTCGACGAGGGTGTCCTCCATCTCCTGGATGATCAGGCGGATCATCTTGCGCGGGTCCTCGGCCTTGTCGAGGAGCGCGTTGAGGTTCGCGTTCACGATGTCGGTCAGGCGGGTGAAGATGCCCATGGGGGGTCTCCGGATCTCTCTGGAATTCAGGTGAGGATGGCGGCGAGCACGAAGCCCGCGGCGAAGAACGCCCAGCTTTCCGCCGGCCGGCGGTCGAGCCAGGCCCGCACGCGCTCCACGGTGCCGCCGTGGCGGGCGCCGAAGCTGCGGGGGCGATAGGTGCCGTTGTCGTACATGGGTCCGGTCCTCTCGGGATCGAAACGGGACTGACCCTTCATAAGCAGCCGGCGTGCCAACGCCCGGTCCGGTCGGTTTTCCGAGGTTCTCCAACGTGTTGGCGGACGGCGGCCACCCTTTGGGCGGTGCAGCCCTGGCGGCGTCGGTGAAATCCGCCATATCAATGGTGGATTTCGCCAAAGGACGCCGATGCCCGCCGACCGCCTGTCCGCCGCGCCCACCCTGATCGGCGAGGCGCCCGCCTTTCTGGAGATGCTGGAGCACGTCTCCCGCCTCGCCGCACTGCCGCGGCCGGCGCTGGTGATCGGCGAGCGCGGGACGGGCAAGGAGCTGGTCGCCGCCCGCCTCCACTTCCTGTCGCCCCGCTGGCAGGCGCCGTTCGTGCGGGTAAACTGCGCCGCCCTGTCGGAGACGCTTCTGGAGAGCGAGCTGTTCGGCCACGAGGCGGGCGCCTTCACCGGGGCCGCGCGCCGCCACGTCGGCCGGTTCGAACAGGCGGACGGCGGCACCCTCTTCCTCGACGAGATCGCGACCGCCAGCCCGCGGGTGCAGGAGAAGCTGCTGCGGATCGTGGAATACGGCACCTTCGAGCGGGTCGGCGGGCGGGAGACCCTCGACGTCGACGTGCGGGTCGTCGCCGCGACGAACGCCGACCTGCCGGCGATGGCGGCGGCGGGCGCGTTCCGCCCCGACCTTCTGGACCGCCTCGCCTTCGACGTGGTGACGATCCCGCCGCTGCGCGCCCGGCCGGAGGACATCCCCGTGCTCGCCCGGCACTTCGCCGTGGCGCTGACCGTGGAACTGCGCCGGCCCCTCTTCCCCGGCTTCTCGACCGAGGCGATGGACCGGATGCGCACGCACCCCTGGCCCGGCAACGTCCGGGAACTGAAGAACGTCGCCGAGCGCGCGGTCTACCGGATGGCGGACCCGGAGGCGCCGGTGACCGACCTCGTCCTCGACCCCTTCGCCTCGCCCTGGCGGGCGGGCGGGACGCCCCCGCTCACGCCGCCCCCGGTCGCGCCGCCCCCGGTCGCGCCGCCCCCGGTCGCGCCGCCCCCGGTCGCGCCGGATCCGCCGGACGACGCGGCGGCGGGGGGGTTCGAGGTGCTGGTCGCGGCGTACGAGCGGCGCCTGCTGGCCGAGGCGCTGGCGGCGGCCGGCGGGCACCAGGGGCGGGCGGCGGAGGCGCTGGCGCTGGGCTACCACCAGTTCCGCCACCTGCTGCGCAAGCATGGGCTCGGCCGGGCGCTCGGCGGGGGCTGACCCGCCCCGATCGATGGTGTAGAATTGTATGACAAAGTTTCGACGAAGGGGGGTCCATGTCGCGGTTCCGCCGGCCGTGGGTCCTGCTGGTCTGGATGGTTCTCGCCGCGCCCGTCGCGGCGCAGGAGCCGGTCAGCTTTCCCTCCGACGACCAGGCGCTCACCACCGACGGTGCCGCGACCGAGATCACCGCGGTCCTGCACCGTCCCGACCGGCCGGCGCCCTGGCCGGCGATCGTGCTGATGCACGGGTGCAGCGGCATCGCCTCCTCCACCGGTCGGACCCCCGCGCGCGACGCGTGGTGGATCGAGCGGCTGCGGCGCGAAGGCTATCTCGTCCTCGTCCCGGACAGCTTCGGACCCCGCGGTCACCGGCAGGTCTGCACGCTGTCGCCGTCGCCGGTGCGACCCGAGGTCGAGCGCCACGCGGACGCCCGCGCGGCCTACGACTGGCTGCGTGGCCGGCCGGAGGTGGCGGGGGACCGGATCGCCATCATGGGCTGGTCGCACGGGGGGTCGAGCGTGCTGGCCAGCGTTCCCGACGGGCGATACCGGGCGGCGGTCGCCTACTATCCGGGATGCGCGGCGACCAACGCCACGCGCCGGTGGGCGCCGAGGACGCCGGTCCTGCTGCTCGTGGGCGAGGCGGACGACTGGACCCCGGCCCGCCACTGCAAGGACCTCGCGACGCGCGGGGCGGAGGGCAGCCGGCCGGTGGAACTGGTGGCCTATCCCGGCGCGCACCACGGGTTCGACGCGCCGGGCGAGGGGCTCAGGACGGTGACCGGCATCGGCACGCCGTCGGGCACCGCCACCACCGGCCCCGACCCCGACGCCCGCGCCCAGTCGCGCAGCCGGGTTCTGGCGTTCCTGGCGGCGCATCTGCGGCGCTGAGGGCTCGCCCCCTCATCCCGTCGGCGTCCAGCCGAGGTTCCAGTCGCCCGACAGCCGCTCGCCCCGCAGATCTCCATGTGCAGGCGCACGACCCCGTCGCAGCCGAGCGGCACGTCGGCGGGCGGGTCGTATGCGTCCGGCGCCTCGCCGATGAAGGCCATCATGTCGCGCACGGCGATCGGCAGGTGGGGTCTCATCGGCGCGCCCGGTCCCCTCGTGTCCGGGCGAGTGGACAGGGCGGGCCGGTCACCGCAACCGGGTCACCAGTCCCAGGGCGAGCGGCGCTGGTGGCGGCGCTGCCAGGGATCGCCCCGGCGGTCATAGTGATCGCGGTAGCCGTATCCGCCCGACCGCCGGTCCCACCGCTCGTCCCGGCTGGAGGTGACCGGCGCGCCCTTGCGGAAGCAGTCGACGCGCGGGTTCGCGTTCTCGAAATGCTGGGATTCGGTGCGGCTGGGCGGATTTCCCACCACGCGGCCCGACCAGCGGTCGCGGCAGGTATACTCCTGCGCCGCGGCCGGCGCGGGGGCGAGGGCCGCGACGGCGACGAAGACCAGTGCGAGGCCTGTTGCGATCCGTTTCATGGCCGCCCTCCCCTTGGTGAAGATCCCCTTGGCGTGACGAACGTGCAACAGCGCGGATTCTTCCCTTCCGCCCGCAGGTCGGCGCCCCGGCTTCGCCATGATCGCCGGGTCCAAAGGGCGCACCCCGTCCTCGCCGCACGCTTCCGCCCTTGGCCGCCCCCGCCCGCAAGCCCGTCCCCGACGATCCCGCGCCGCCCCGGCCCCGCCGGCGGGGCGTCTGGGGCTTCCTGCTGCGCTGGACGGCGGTGCTCGCGATCTGGGGCTTCGTCGGCCTCGCCGCCGTCGTCGGCTGGTTCGCCTGGGACATGCCCGACATGGACGAGGTGGAGCTTCCCACCCGTCGCCCGTCGATCACGCTGCTGGCCGCCGACGGCTCGGAATTCCTGCGCCTCGGCGATCTCGTCGGCGAATTGGTCGACAGCCGGCGCCTTCCGCCGCACCTCGTCCAGGCGGTGCTGGCGGTGGAGGACCGGCGCTTCTTCTCCCATTTCGGGATCGATCCGGTCGGCCTCGCCCGCGCGATCTGGGTCAACCACAACGCCGGCCGCACGGTGCAGGGCGGCTCCACCATCACCCAGCAGCTCGCCAAGAACCTGTTCCTGACGCCGGAGCGCTCGATCCGCCGCAAGGTGCAGGAGGCGCTGATCGCGCTCTGGCTCGACTGGCGGTACGAGAAGCACGAGATCCTCACCGCCTATCTGAACCGGGTCTACCTCGGCGCCGGCACCTACGGCGTGGACGCCGCCGCGCGGACCTACTTCGGCAAGTCCGCGCTCAGGGTCGACCTGCGCGAGGCGGCGGTGCTCGCCGGCCTGCTGAAGGCCCCCTCGCGCTTCGCGCCGACCAACGACCCGGCCGAGAGCCTGAAGCGCGCGTCGGTGGTGCTCGACGCCATGGTGGACGCCGGCTTCGTCGGCGAGACGCAGGCGACGATCGCCAAGAGCGCCTCGCTCTCCGGCGCGCGCGGCGGGCCGGGCGGCTCCGGGCGCTACTTCGCCGACTGGGTGGCCGAGCAGGTGGGCGCCTACGTCGGGCGGGAGCCGCGCGACCTCGTCGTCCGCACCACCCTCGACCGCCGCGCGCAGGCGGCGGCCGAGCAGCGGTTGCGCGCCACGCTGGACGGGCCGGGCGCACAGGCCCGGGCGGGGCAGGCCGCCATCGTGCTGATGTCGCCCGACGGGGCCGTGCGGGCGCTGGTCGGCGGGCGGGACTGGTCGGACAGCCCGTTCAACCGCGCCACCCGTGCGCTCCGCCAGCCGGGCTCGGCCTTCAAGCCGTTCGTCTATCTCGCCGCGCTGGAGACCGGGATGACGCCCGAGACGCTGGTGGAGGACGCGCCCATCCGCATCGGCCGCTGGGCGCCGGAAAACTTCGAGCCGGGGTTCCGCGGGTCGGTGACGCTGACCACGGCGATGGCCCATTCGATCAACACCTCGGCCGTGCGTCTCCTCGACCGTGCCGGCCTCGACCGGACGCGCGAGGTGGCGCGCGCACTCGGCATCACCCGACCGCTGGTGCGCGACCTGTCGCTCGCGCTCGGGACGAGCGAGGTGACGCTGGTCGAACTCACCGGCGCCTACGGGGCCTTCGCGAACGGCGGGCGCTCGGTCTGGCCCTTCGCCATCGCGGAGATCCAGGACCGGCAGGGCCGCGTGCTCTACCGCCGGCAGGGGGGCGGCGGAAACGGCACCGTCTTCCCGGCGGGGCGCATCGCGCAGCTCGACCGCATGCTGGCGGCGGTGGTGGAGGAGGGGACCGGCCGGGCGGCGCGGCTCGACCGGCCGGCGGCCGGCAAGACCGGCACCACCCAGGCCCACCGCGACGCGTGGTTCGTGGGGTTCACGGCGGACTATGTCGCCGGCGTGTGGATGGGGAACGACGACAATTCGCCCATGGCGCGGGTGACGGGCGGCGGCCTTCCGGCCCGGCTGTGGCGGGACGTGATGGTCGACGTCCACCAGGGCCTTCCGGCCCGCCCGCTGCGCGGCATCGCCACCCCGCCGCCGCCGGCCGAGGCGCCGGTCACCGCGCGGGCGGCGCCGGACCCGGCCGCCACCGACCCGTTGACCGCCCTCATCCGCCGCCTCGCGACCGGC
>JBIJED010000487.1:0-3215 GCA_044343785.1 Azospirillales bacterium
ACAGGATCTGTCGCTGCCGGGTCGGTCGCCGGCCGATCCCGTGGGTGCGGGGCAGGGGCTCCCCCCGCGCCGTCTCAGAGCCGGTGCGCCTCCTCGGTGATGGTGCCGCTCATCGAGGCCTTCATGAGCACGGGCTCGATCCGGCGTTCGATCAGGGTGCGGACCGCCTGCTCCTCCTCCGGCCGGATGTCGAGCGAGTTCGACGCGAGCGGGATCCGCAGCGCCTCGAACCGCGACCTGATCAGGAACGGGTCGACCGAGGGCATGTCGTCGAGCGTGCCGATCACCCGCAGGTCGTGGAGGAGGCCCGGGTCCTGCCGCGCGTGGTCGAGACCGAGGTGGTCGCGCAGCATGTCGCGACAGCCGGTCTGGCGGACGCAGACGGCATGGCCGCCAACCATCGGCTCCCCGGTGTCGCCCGGGACATGGACCCCGGTCTCGATCGGCCGGTCGTCGGTGTTCGCGGGGGCGGCGACGGCATCCTTGGCCGTCGAGGGCCACGGGCGCCCGAAGCCCGGATATTCATACAGGACAGTCCTGTAAACCACCTGCCTGCGGAACAGGTTCTCGGACTTCGTGCCATCCCGCTTCGCCCGCGTCAGGTTGCGCTGAGGTGCTGCGCGACCCGTTCACGATGCGGGACAGGATCGGTGCGACGTGCGGACCGGGCTTCCGGCCCCTTGCACCCTTGATCTCCACATTGGCTTCCGCGGCAGGCATGGCGGGACGCGTGCTCCCGGGCCGCCGTTGCGTTAGGATCGCGCGCGCCAAACGGGACGGTTTTCGATGCGCTCCCTCCTCCGCCGCACGCGGCCCCTGACCATCCTCTTCTGGGCGTCGCTCGTCATCCCGACGACGGTGGCGGCCGGCGTCGCGGCGCTGTCCGACCGCAACCTGCTGGAGATCGCCGGGCTGCGGGTCGAGCAGTCGGCCACGGTCCTGCGCGAGCACGCGCTGCGGGTGTTCGAGGCGCAGGAGGTGGCGATGCGCTGGATCGACCAGCGCGTGCGCGGGATGGACTGGGACGAGATCGAGACCTCGACCGAGGTCCGGGACCTCCTCGACGAGATCATCCGCGCGTCGCCGCACATCGACGTCATCTGGCTGGTCCGGCCCGACGGGCGCCCGGCCGTGGGCACCGATTCCCTGTCGGTCGCGCCGGACGGGATCGCGGGCCGCGACGACTTCCGCACGCTCCAGCAACGCGACACCCTCTTCATCGGCGGCAACGTCCAGGCTCGCGCCGCGGGGTCGCTCACCTCGAACCTCAGCCGGCGGCGCACCGGTCCCGGCGGGGCCTTCGACGGCATCATCGTGATCAACGGCGCGCTCACCTATTTCGAGGCGGTGTGGGAGAGCGCGGCCCTCGCCCCCAACCAGACGGTCTCCATCGTCCGGTCCGACGGGGCGTTCCTCGCCCGCCACCCGTCGCGGCCCGGCGCGCCGACGGCACTGCCGCCCGGCTCCCCGTTCTTCGCCGCGGTCGCGCGGTCGGAGATCGGCATCCACGAGGCGGTCTCGGCCGAGGACGGCGTGTCGCGCATCTACGGCCACGCCAGGCTGGGCGACCTCCCGGCCCATCTGTTGGTGGGCCAGGACCGGACGCTGATCGAGGCCCAGTCGCGGGAGAGCAAGCTGCGCATCGCGGCGGTGGCGCTGGCGATCACCGTCGTCCTGCTGTCGGCGGTGCTGATCGCCATGCGCCACGACCGCCGCCTGCGGCACGAGACGCGGCGGCGCTTCGAGGCGGAGGCCTCGCTCATCGGCAAGTCCGAGCACCTCGCCGCCCTCCAGCGGGTCGAGGCCGCGCTCCGGCGCAGCGAGGAGCGGTTCCGCATCCTCTTCGCGACGCTGACGCAGGGCGTCGTCTATCACGACGCCGACGGGCGGATCGTCTCCGCCAACCGCGCCGCCGAGGACATCCTCGGCGCGACGTCGGAGGAGATGATGAACAGGCGGCCGGACTGGCGGGCGGTCGACGCGAACGAGGCGCCGCTGGCCGACGATCAGTACCCCGCGCTCGTGGCGCTGCGCACCGGCCGGACCGTCCGCGGCGTGTTGATGGGCGTCCACGAACCCGTTCGCGCGGAGCGGCGGTGGCTGATGGTCGACGCGATCCCCCAGTTCCGGCCGGGGACGGCGGCGCCCGACGGGGTCTGCACGCTGTTCAGCGACTGCACCGACCGGCGCCGCACCGAGGCCGCCCAGGGCCTGCTCGTGCGCGAGGTCGACCACAGGGCCAAGAACGCCGTCGCCCTCGTGCTCGCGGTCATCAAGCTGACCAAGGCGCGGACGATCCCGGAGTTCGTGCGCAAGATCGAGGGGCGCATCGGCGCGCTGTCCCGCGCGCACACGCTCCTTTCGGTGAGCAAGTGGGAGGGCGCCGAACTCGGCGCCCTCGTCCGGCAGGAACTCGACGCCTTCATGGACGAGGGGCGGGGGGTGACCGTGGAGGGACCGGACCTGATGCTGGACGCGGTGGCGGCCCAGCCGATCGGCATGCTGCTGCACGAACTCGCCACCAACGCGGCCAAGCACGGCGCCCTCGCCGTGCCGGAGGGGCGGCTCGCGATCTCCTGGCGGCGCGACCCGACCGACCGCGGCCTCGAACTCGTCTGGGACGAGGGCGGCGGCCCCCCGGTTCCGGCCGAACGGCCACAGGGGTTCGGATCGCTGCTCATCCGCTCCACGGTCGAGGCGCAGCTCGGCGGGACGCTGGACCTCGACTGGCGGCCGTCCGGGCTGCTGGCCACCCTGCGCCTCGGCGAGGCGGTGCTGGCGCCGTCGCGCCCGGCGTCGGCCCCCGCGCGACGGGCCGGGCCGGCGGGCGGCGAGGCCGGCGCCCCGCAGGTCAAGGGCCTGCGGGTCCTGGTGGTGGACGACGACCCGGTGGCGGGGCCCGGCCTCGTCGCGGCGCTGGCGGCGCTCGGCCATCAGACGCTCGGGCCGATGCGCAGCCTCGAGGCCGCCCGGACGACGGCGCAGGGCCGGGCGTTCGAGCTCGCCGTCGTCGCCCATTCGGTGCGCGGGGGGTCCACGCGGCCCTTCGTCGATCTGCTGTGCGCGCGGGGGGTTCCCTTCGCCTACCGGATCGGGGCCCGGGCGACGCTGGAGGGCTGGCCCGACGCGCCGGTCGTCCGCACCCCGCTCGTGGCGGAGGAGGTGGCCGCCCTCGTCACGCTGATCGCCGACCGCGCGCTCGCCAGTCCGGCGGC
>JBIJED010000488.1:0-3212 GCA_044343785.1 Azospirillales bacterium
CGTGCTTGAGCCAGACCTCCGTCCCGACCCGGGCCGAGAGGAGCGGCCAGGCGTACTGGGGGGTGGGCGGCATGACCGAATGGACGAGCGCCGCGGCGGCCTCGATCTCGGACAGCGAGGGGAGGGAGACGGTCATGCGGCGGGCCCCTGTGGAACGGCTGGCGCGCATCATCCCGGTCCCGCGCCGGTTGGCAAGGGAGCGTCGTCGTGGATGACGACCGGATCCCCACCGAACTGTGGGTCCGCGCCCACATCCGCCGCTCCTACGGCGAGGGGATCCCGGCCGTTCTTGTGCGCAAGGGCGCGCCGATGGGGGGCACGGTGCTGGTGAAGATCAACCAGCGCGACCTCGGCTGCCGCGTCCTCACCCAGGTGCGCGACGCGCAGGGGCGGGCGGGCTGGATGGCGGCGCTGGGCGGCGGGCAGGTGCCGGAGGCCGACGCCGACGCCTATATCGCCCGAACCGTGGCGCGGGACCCCGACGTCTGGGTGGTGGAGGTGGAGGACCGGACGGGGCGCAACCCGTTCGAGGGGAAGGAGATCCGTTAGGGCACCCGCATCCCGAGCGACCGCAGGTACCCCTCGTTGACCCGCCCGTTCTCCAGCCGGATCGCGTCGAGATAGGCCCAGAGGATCGCCTTCGCCTCCTCCCGGCTCGGCTTCGGGATCCCCGGCCACGCGCGTGGCAGCGAATTGCCGAAGGCCTGGATCTTCGACCACCCCTGCGGCATCCGCACGGCGACCACGTTGCTGTCGCTGTCCATGTACTTGTAGGGCCAGAAGCTCCAGCCGATCCCGAACCGCTCCTGCAGGGCCACGTACTCGCGGTTCCAGTCGTCGGTCAGTTCCCCGGCCTCGCCGAGGAAGAGCGGCACGTTCCAGCGGTAGGAGAAGTTCAGGTACTCCTGGATGCTGTCGCGTTTCGGCGAGGCCCAGAACTTGTGGTACGTGTAGGCGAGGCCCCTCGCGAAGGGCGGGCCGAAGACGGCGAAGTTGGTGCTCCACTGGCTCGCCGCCAGGATGATCGGCCGGTCCGGGTCGATCGGCCGGATCGCCGCGACGAGTTCGCGGTAGAAATCCTCGAGCCGCGGGTTGAGGTAGTCGGTGTCGGCGTAGGGCGAGATCGGCTCGTTCAGCAGATCGTAGCCCAGCACCGCCGGCTCGTCCTTGTAGCGCTGCGCGATGCGGCGCCACAGCTCGACCGTGAGGCGCCGGTGCGCCGGGACGTAGAAGGTGATCGGATAGCCCGGCCCGTCGTCGTGGTTCACGCCCGTCTGCCCGCCGGGGGCCGCGTGCAGGTCGATGATCACCCTCACGCCCGCCGCGCGGGACCAGCGGATCAGATCGTCGAGATGGCGCCAGCCCGGCCCCTCGAACCGCGTATGGTCGCGCCGGTCGACGAACAGGTCCCAGTGCAGCGGCACCCGGATGGTGTTGAAGCCCGCGGCCGCGATGAAGCGCACGTCGGCCTCGGCCACGTAGCGCTCGTGATAGATCTCCCAGAACCGCGCCGCGTCCTCCGGCCCGATCAGGTGCTCGATCACCTGCTCGATCTGCCGCGGCGCCTTCATGACGCGGAAGCGGAACATGTAGCCCTCGGTCATCAGCCAGTTGCCGAGGCCGATGCCGCGGATCACGAAGGGCCGCCCGTCCGGGCCGACGAAGGTCCGGCCCTCGATTCGCACGAAACCCTCGATTCGCACGAAACCCTCGGACGCGCGCGCGACGGGCGCGACGAGGACGGCGGCGAGGAGCGCCACGGGAAGGAGAAGGTGTCGGAACCGGGTGTGCATCGTCGGGTGTCTGCGCGTGGACGTCGCAGGACACTAGCCAGAGCGGCCCCCGTCGGACAATAACCGGGTGGTCCCTCACGCTGTTCCGGCCCGCTCCCCCGATGCCGTCCCTCGTCCATGCCGCCTGTCTGGGGCTGGCCCTCCTCGCCGTGGTCGCGCTCACCGAATGGCGGCGGATCCCGGCGGCGCTCGCCGTCGTCGCGGGCGCCCTTGTCTTCGCCGCGGCGGCCGGCCTGTCGATCGGCCATGCGAGCAAGGCCTTCGGGACGGGGTTCGCGCAGACGGTGCAGGCGGTCGGGCTCGCCGTCCTGGCAGGGGCCCTGATCGGCGCGGTGGCGGAGGGAACGGGGGGGCTGGACCGGCTCGCCAAGGCGGCGGGACGGTTATCGTCGGGCGCCCGGCTCCGGACGCTCGGTCTTCTGGGCCTCGTCGCCGGCGCGGGCTCGTCGCCGGCCGTCGCCTTCGCCGTGCTGGGCCCGCTGCGGCGCGCGCTCGGCGGCGACGCGGCACGCCCCGCCGCCGTCCTCGGCACGACCATGGCGGCGGGCCACGCGCTCCTCCTCCCCTCGCCGGTCGCGATCGCGGCGATGGCGGTGCTGGGGGCGGACTGGGTCCTGATGCTGGCGGTCGGCCTGCCGGTCGCGGCCGTCGCGGCGGCCGCGGGCGGCCTCTGGGCGACATCGCAGGCGCCGTGGACCGACGCGCCCTCCGTCGCGTCCAACCGCATTCCCGGCGGCGTCGCGGCGCGCACCGCCCCGGCCCTCGTCGCCGTCAGCCTGATCCTCGTGGCGCTGCTGCTCGTCCAGGGCTTCGGCGACCTGCCGACCGAGCCCCTGGGCGGCGGCGGGGTGCGGGAGCGGCTTCTCGGCCTCGGCCGTCCGCTGACGCTGCTGGCGGTGGGCGTCGGGCTCATGCTGCTGGTCGCGTGGCGGTGGGACGAGGCGGCGCTGTCCGAGCGCGGCTGGCTGGGCCAGGGCCTCGCCGCGGCGGCGCTCCCGCTGCTGCTGGTGGGGGCGGCGGGCGGGCTGCAGACCCTCAACCAGCAGCCGGGCATGGCCGAACTGCTGGCCGAGCGCCTGCTGGAGATGCCATGGGGCCTCGTCCTGCCCTTCGCGGTCGCCCTGACGGTCAAGGCGCTGCAGGGCTCCTCGCTCGTCGCGGCGCTGACGGCGGCGGGCATGATGGAACCGCTGCTGGCGCCGCTCGGTTTCGACGGGGACACGGGCCGCATGCTCGCCGCCCTCGCGGTGGGGGCGGGGGCGACGGCCCTGTCCCACGTGAACGATCCGCACTTCTGGCTGGTCACGTCCGGCGGCGGGATGGGGCCGGCCACGGGGTTGCGCGCCGTCTCTGCGGGCACGCTGATGCAGGGGCTGACGGCGTTGGGCGCGCTCCACGTCGCAGCCGCCGTCCTTCTCT
>JBIJED010000489.1:0-3205 GCA_044343785.1 Azospirillales bacterium
CTGGAGTTCGTCGGTCGCCTCCGACCGGCGGTTGGCGGCGAGGTTCAGGATCTCCAGCTCCGCCCCCGCGATGGCCTGCTCGGCCTGGGCTGTGTTGGCCGCCAGCTCGCCGAGGCGCCCGCGCAGGTCGGCCACCGTCCGCTGGAGTTCGAGAAGCCGGGGTCGGCGCTCGTACCCGCGGTCGAGGAGCTGCCGGACGGCGCCCATCTCCTCCTCGGTGTAGCGCAGCCGTTCCGCCGTGGCGGCCCGCTGCGCCCGGTGGGCGTCGATCTCGTTGTGCAGCTGCCCGATGCGACGCCGCAGCACGGCGATCTGTCCGGCCAGCGTCTCCCGCCGCGCGGTCATGAGCCGCGTCTCGAGGTCGATCCCCTCCGCGGCTACCGGCATCGCCGCCGCCGCCGCCCGCAGGTCGGCCGGGAAGGCGGGGACCTCGGCGTCGGCGAGTTCCGACTGCAGGCGCGCGAGCCGCGCGGCCGAGAGCCAGAACTGCCCCTCGATCTGGGCCACGACCGAGCCGCTCTGGGTCGTCTCGAACAGGAGGAGGGGCTGACCCGCCTCCACCTCGTCCCCTTCGCGGACCAGGAGCGCGCGGAGCGTGCCGCCCTCCAGGTGCGAGACGGTCTTGCGGTGGCTGTCGACGATCACGGTGCCGGCCGCGACCGCGGCGCTGTCGAGGTCGGCGGTCGTGGCCCAGCCGAGGAAGCCGCCGACCCCGAAGACCACCGTCGCGAGGGCGGCCAGCATGGTGTTGCGGAGCGTCGGCTCGGGCGACGGATCGACGCGCGCGCGCCAGCCAGCGTCGCGGGGGACGGGCAGGCGGAGGACGGGCTGGGCGGTCACGGTGTCTCTTTCTGGCGGACGAGGCGGGCGGCCGGGGTGGCGGCGGGCATCACGCTCCGCATGACCTCGGCCCGCGGCCCGAACTGGTCGACCATGCCGTCCTTCAGCACGAGCAGCTTGTCGACCACGGAGACGATCGAGGCGCGGTGCGCGATCAGCACCACGGTCGTGCCGGCCGCCTTCGCCTCGACGATGGCGTGGAGCAGCGCCTGTTCGCCCGGATGGTCGAGGCTGGCGTTCGGCTCGTCGAGGACGAGGAGGCGCGGCGTCCCGAACAGCGCCCGGGCGAGCGCGATCCGCTGGCGCTGCCCGCCGCTCAACACGAAGGAGCCGTCGCCGACCGGCGTGTCGTAGCCGAACGGCAGGCGCCCGATCATCTCGTGCACGCCGGCCATCCGCGCCGCGCGGACGACCTCGGCCGGGTCGGCGTCCTGCATGCGGGCGATGTTCTCCCGCACCGTCCCGTCCATGAGCGACACCGCCTGCGGCAGATAGCCGACCGACCGGCCGAAGCTCTCGCGTTCCCATCCGTGCGCGGCGTGCCCGTCGACGTAGACGCCGCCCGCCGTCGGCGCCCAGATCCCGACGAGAAGGCGGGCCAGCGTCGACTTGCCCGCACCCGACGGCCCGATCACGCCGAGCACCTCGCCGGGCTCCAGCGCGAAGCTCACGCCCCGCAGGATCGGACGGTCGCCGCCCTGTGCGAGGTGGGTGACGCGGTCGACCGACAGGCGCCCCTCGGTCATGGGGAGCGGCATGGTGCCCCGCCGCGGCCCGTCGTCGGACAGGAGGGTGCGGACCCGGCGCGCGGCCGCGAAGGCGAACACCCACTGGCGCCACCCGTCGACCAGCTGCTCGTAGGGGGCGAGCAGCCGGCCCATCAGGATGCCGGCGGCCATCATGCTGCCGGGCGACGCCTGGTTCCCGATCACGAGGACGGCGCCGGCCGCGATCATGCCGATCTGGAGGGCGAGGCGGAGCGCCCGGGAGGCCGCCGCGAGGGCCTTCGCCCGACCGGCGCCGCGGTCCATCCGGTCCGCGACGTCGGCGGCGGCGATGTGCCAGCGGCGGGCGAGTGCCGGCAGCATGCCCATGGCGTCGATCGCCTCCGCATGGCGGACCGCCGCGGCGACGCTGGCGAACGCCGCCGCCGAGGCCTCGTTCGCGTCCGCCAGGGGCCGGCGGGTCAGGGCGTCGGTCAGCAGGTTGACGGTCAGAAGGATCACCACCGCGCCGAGCGCCACCCAGCCGTAGGCCGGGTGCAGCAGGAAGAGGACCGCGAGGAACAGCGGCGACCACACGATCTCCAGCGGGACGCCCACGGCGTTGCCGGCGAGGAAGGTGCGCAGTTCCGTCAGGTCGCGCATCGCCTGGCCGGCGTTGTGCGACCCGCCGCGGAGCTGGTCGACGATCGCCGCCTCCAGCGTCGGGACGTTGAGCCGCCGGGTGAGCAACGCGCCGAGGATCGTGAAGGCCCGTCCGCGCAGGAAATCGAGCATCGCCTGGATCCCGAGGCTGCCGACGGCCACCAGGGCGAGCACCGCGAGCGTGTCGAGGCTGCGGCTGCTCATGACGCGGTCGTAGACCTGCATGGTGAACAGCGGGACGACCAGCATCAGCCCGTTGATCACCGCACTCACCGCGCCCGCGAACAGGAGGCCCCGCCCGATCTGGGCGAGGGTGCTCCGGAGGAGCGGCGGTGCCGTTCGGGTCATGGCGTCACCTGCGCGGCGGAAGGGTGCCCCGTTCCTGACAGCTGTCGGTTAACGAACCCTTACCCGCAAGTGGTAATCGCAGTCATCGATCACACCAATTCGGGATCAGCCATGAAAAAATTCGGAATGCCGATGCGAATTGCTTCGAAATTCATCCTGACGGAGGTTCGGTAATGGATTGTATCATGTAGTAATGGTGACTTTTCTGCGACATTGGGCCGGAGTTAACATCGGATTCACCAAGTTCGTTTGTTGTCGACCCTTGTTTCAACGGGCGAGCACCGGCAGATGTCTTCGGACCGGCAGTTCCATCCGCCCCCCGCGACGGGCCACCAGCCGCGGCCGTCGGCCCGGGTCCTCGTGATCGGGCGGCGCGGGCGCGTCGCCGTGGCGCTCGGACGGGCCGTGCGGCCCGCGTCCTGGTCGCTCGCGCGGGTGGGCCGCGACGGCGTCGACCTGACCGACGACGGGTCGGTCGAGCGCCTGCTCGACCGCGTCCGGCCGGACGTCGTGATCAACGTCGCGGGGTTCGCAGACGTCGACGGGGCGGAGCGCGCGCCCGAGGCCGCGCGCGCCCTGAACGCGGAAGGCCCGCGCCGGCTGGCCGCGGCCGTCGCGCGCCGCGGCGCGGCCCTCGTCCACCTGTCGAC
>JBIJED010000490.1:0-3203 GCA_044343785.1 Azospirillales bacterium
CTGGTGCGGCTTCTGCGCCCGGGCGAAGAAGCTCCTGTCCGGCAAGGGCGTCGCCTACGAGGACGTCGACGTCGACGCCGAACCGCGCCGCCGGACCGAGATGCAGGAGAAGGCGGGCGGCCGGACCTCGGTCCCGCAGATCTTCATCGACGGCGTCCACGTCGGCGGCTGCGACGACGTCCACGCGCTGGACCGGACGGGCAAGCTGGACGAGATGCTGGGCGTGGGTCGCTGAGGCACCCTCACGCGGTCGGCAGGGGCCGCGGCTCGGGGTCGCCGTCGAGGCCGTGGCCGGGCGACAGGTCGGCGACGGCGCAGAGCCGCTGCACGACCGCGGCCTTGGGCGAGGACACCTCGCCCTGCTCGAACGCCACCACCTGCAACCGCCCCGCGACCCGCTCCGGCAACTCCCCGCTGCCCAGCAGGAAGGCCGCCGCCGACGGGCGCCCGAACCGGGCGTTGCCGCGCATGAACGTCTCGTAGAGCAGCACCCCGCCACGCTCCAGCGCATCCAGCAGCGCGGGGAACAGCGGCCGGTGGAGATAGTTGGTCACCACGATCCCGGCGAAGCGGCGGGCGCCCAGGGGCCAGGGCCGCCCGTTCTCCAGGTCGGCCGCCACGATCTCGACCGTCCCGCGCAGATCCTCGACCCCGCGGACGTCGAGGTCGACCGCCGTCACCGGGTGCCCGCGCGCGGCGAACAGGCGCGAATGGCGCCCGCCCCCGCAGGCGAGGTCGAGCACGGGCCCGCCCGGGCGGACGAGGGGCGCGAACCGTTCCACCCAGGGCGATGGGGGGGACGGGCCGAGGTGCGGCGTTCCGGTGAGCCCTTGCGTCATGGGAGTGCCATGTTCCGTCTTGCCCCGGGGGGCGGGTTCACCACCTTCTAAGTCGTTCGTGGAGTGGACGCGAGGCATGATCAAGTTCGAACTCAGGTGCGCGGACGGCCACGGTTTCGAAGGCTGGTTCCGCGACGGGGCGACCTACGACGCGCAGGCGGCGGGGCACGAGGTCGCGTGCCCGGTCTGCGGCTCGACCGACGTGTCCAAGGCCCTGATGGCGCCGCGCATCGCCAAGGGCGGCCCCTCGCCGGAGGAGATCCGCGCGGCGAAGGCGCAGGTGGTCGAGAAGCTGCGGGAGATGCGCAAGGAGATCGAGGCCAACGCCGAGTACGTCGGCCCCTCCTTCGCCGAGGAGGCGCGCAGGATCCACTACGGCGAGACCGAGACCAAGGCGATCTACGGCGAGGCGTCGGACACCGAGGCCGAGGCCCTGCGGGACGAGGGCATCGACTTCGCCCGCATCCCGTGGCTTCCGCCGACGAATTGACGGACCGTCACGCCGTCGCCCAGCCCATCCAGTTCACGTCCATGTCGCGGGCCGAGAGGCGGAAGCGGTCGGCGAAGGGGTCGTAGACGACGCCCGTCGTCCCGCCGATCCTCAGGCCCGTGCGGCGCAGCGACGCCGCCATCTCCGACGGACGGCGGAACTTGCGCCAGTCGTGCGTCCCGCGCGGGACCCAGCGCAGGATCCATTCCGCCGCGACGATGCCGAGCGCCAGCGACCTGGGCGTGCGGTTGAGGGTGGAGAACAGGAACGTCCCGCCGGGGGCGAGACGGGCGGCGCAGTGGGCGACGAAGAGGTCGAGGTCGGCCACGTGCTCCACCACCTCCATCGCGACGACCGCGTCGTACCGCCGCTCCGGCAGATCCTCGATCCGGCCGGCGCGGTAGTCCACGGCCACGCCCTCGGCGGCGGCGTGGGCGGCGGCGATGCGGATCGTCTCCGCCTCGGCGTCCAGCCCGGTCACCGTGGCGCCCATCCGGGCCAGCGGCTCCGACACGAGCCCCCCGCCGCAACCGACGTCGAGGATCGCCAGCCCGTCGAGCGGGCGCGGCGCGGTCGGGTCGCGCCCGGTCCGCGCGCAGATCGTGTCGCGCAACCACGCGAGGCGCAGCGGGTTCAGCTTGTGCAGCGGGCGGAACCCGCCCTTCGGGTCCCACCATCCGGCGGCGATGCGGGCGAAGCGCTCGACCTCGGCGGGGTCGACGGTGGTGGAGGGGGTCATGGTGCGGGTTCCGCCGTCGGCGTGCCCGCCGACCAAGGGGTTCGTGCTCGGCGTGCCCGCCGACCAAGGGGTTCGTGCTCGGCGTGCCCGCCGACCAAGGGGTTCGTGCTCGGCGTGCCCGCCGACCAAGGGGTTCGTGCTCGGCGATCGCCGACGAAAAGGGGTGCCGGGCCGCCTTGCCTCGGCACCGCGGCAGAGAGTATGGAAGGGACGCCTTTCTCCTCAAGAGCCCGTGTGATGTCGCGTCTGGTCCTCAAGTTCGGCGGTACCTCGGTCGGGGACGTCGACCGCATCAAGAACGTCGCCCGCAAGGTCGAGGCCGAGGTGCGGGCCGGCCATCAGATGGCCGTGGTCGTTTCCGCGATGTCGGGCGTGACGAACCAGCTCGTCAAGTACTGCAACGCGATCGACCCCCTGCACGACGCGGCCGAGTACGACGTGGTGGTCGCGTCGGGCGAGCAGGTGACGAGCGGCCTCCTCGCGATGGCGCTCCAGTCGATCGGGATCCGGTCGCGCAGCTGGCAGGGCTGGCAGGTGCCGATCCGCAGCGACGACACCTTCGGCAAGGCCCGCATCGCCGACGTCGGGACCGACGCGCTGCTGGCCGCCATGGCCGAGGGGGTGGTGCCGGTCGTCCCCGGGTTCCAGGGCGTCACCGACGGCGGGCGGATCACCACGCTCGGCCGCGGCGGGTCCGACACCTCGGCGGTGGCGCTGGCGGCGGCGCTGAAGGCCGACCGCTGCGACATCTACACCGACGTCGACGGCGTCTACACCACCGACCCCCGGATCGTGCCCGCCGCGCGCAAGATGAACCGGGTGACCTACGAGGAGATGCTGGAGATGGCGTCGCTCGGCGCCAAGGTCCTGCAGACCCGGTCGGTCGAACTCGCCATGAACCATGGCGTGCGCGTGCAGGTGCTCTCCAGCTTCGAGGCGGCGCCCGGGAGCGACCTGCCCGGAACCCTTGTGGTCAGCGAGGACGAGATCGTGGAACAGGAAGTGGTGAGCGGCATCGCCTACAGCCGCGACGAGGCGAAGATCACCCTGCGCAAGGTGGCGGACCGGCCGGGCGTGGCCGCGCGCATCTTCGGCCCGCTGGCCGCGGCGGCGATCAACGTCGACATGATCGTGC
>JBIJED010000491.1:0-3194 GCA_044343785.1 Azospirillales bacterium
GAACGCCTGGGTCGCCGTCGCGACCATGCCGGCGCAGTCGTCCTCCTTGGAGACGTCGGCGCCGACGTATTCGACCCTGGCGCCCGAGAGGGCGCGGACGTCGGCCTTGATCTTCTCGATGTCGTCCTGCGGGCCGAAGCCGTTCAGCAGGATGTCCGCCCCCTCCTTCGCGAAGGCCTTCGCGATCCCGAGTCCGATTCCGCTGGTCGACCCGGTGACGATCGCCGATTTCCCCTTGAGCAACATGCGCCGAATTCCCCCGTCCGGTGGAGCGATGGGCGACTGTCGCCGATTTCTCGGGTCACGCCAAGCCGGGCGACCCTCAACGGATGAGGCCGCGAAGGATGTCGCGGATCACGTCCGGCGGCGCCGCCGGTTCGGCCGCGGGCGCGCCCGGCCCGGCCGGCAGGTCAGGGGGGGGCTGCGTCGCGGCGGCGGACGGCGCGATCGGCTCCGGCGCGATCGGCTCCGGCGCGATCGGCTCCGGCGCGGTCGGCTCCGGTGCCGCCGGCTCGGTCGGGACCCGCGCGACCGCCGGCGCCGGAGGCGGGGGCGTCGCGAGGCGCCGCATCAGCTCCTGCTGCAGCCGCGCCACCAGATCGGTCTGGATGGCCGAGACGTCCGGCGTCCGCACGGGCGCATCGAGCGGTCCGGCGAGGACCACGACGAACGGCAGCCCTGTGCCGGGCAGCGTCACGGTCGCGGCGAGGTTCGTCGTCCAGCGGCCGAGGTCGACCGACCCGACGGCGCGGACGGCGCCGGAAGGGCCGTCGAGGGCGAGGTCGTCGGTCCGTGCCACGCCGTCCTGCACCGCGAACGATCCGACGAGGCGGCCGAAGGGCGTTGCTCCGCGCCCCATCGCCTGGGTCACGATGCCCAGGATCTCGCGCGGGTCGTCGGCCCCCGCCAGCCTGTCGCGGGCCCCTGCGAGGTCCACGCCCAAGAGCCGCCCGTCCCGCAGCCGGATCTGCGCCGTGCCGGTCAGCGTCGACACGAGCGCCGCGACGTTGGTGCCCCGCCCGTTGACGCGGGCGTCCACGTCCGCGCGCGCGTCGTCGACCCGGAGGAGACGGTCCGGCGCCGCCGTCGGGCCGTCGGGGAGGGCGAGCACGACGTCGACGAGACGCAGCGTGGCCGCCACCTCCGGCGGCCGGGCACCGTCCGCCGCGGCGATCCGGCCGGAGAGACCGATGCGGCCGCCCCAGATCGAACCGTCGAGCGGCTCCACGGCGAGGACGCCGTCGGCCAGCGTCGCGGTGACCGCGGCGTCGGCGAGGCGGAGGCCGCCCCAGCGCAGACCGCCGACGGTGAGCGCGAGGCGCCCGTCGACGGCGCGCAGCCAGTCCAGCGGCAGGGGCTCCTGCGGGAACGGGGCGCGGCCCGTCGCCATGGCGGCGGGCGCCGGCGGCCGGGCCGTCGCCGCCCGGAACCGGTCGGCATCGATCTCGCCCGCCTGGAGGTCGGCCTCGATGCGGGGACGCGTGCCGGCCAGCCGTACGGAGATCCCGCCGGCCAGGGCCGTCGGCCCGATCTGTCCGCGCAGATCCTCGAACCCGAGGCGTCCCGGTTCGCCCATCACCCGAAGATGGAGGTCGAGCGGACCCGGCGGTTCGCGCCCCGGCTGGAACCCTGGATCGATCAGACGCAGCAGGTCGCCGGCCTCTGGCAGGCGCAGGCGCGTGGCGAGCGCGGCCTCGCCGGTGGCGGGCGCGAGCGTGCCCGCGACCTCGGCCGTCCCGCCGAGCGCGTCCACCACGAGGTCGAGCGTCAGCCCGTCGGGCGTGCCGTTGACCTTGCCGCCCAGGCCGATCCGGCCGAGCCGGGCGACGGGGCCGGGCAGGGCGATCCCGAGCGCCCGTGCCGCCTGCTGCGGATCCTCCGACGACAGGGCGAAGCCCAGGTCGAAGGCGCCGAGCGGGCGCAACGACGCGACCGTTCCCTGAATGGACCCCGAGAGGCCCGCCCAACCGCCGAGGCGCAGTTCGTCGAGCGTGACGCCGCCGCCGGCCAGCGAGCCGTCCACCACGACGTCGCGGAAGGTCCGCCCGCCGACGGTCAGTTCGCGCACCTCGAGTTCGACGTTGGCGTCGAACCGCTCGGCCAGCGCCAGCGCATCCCCCCCGCCGGTCCCGCCGGTCAGGCCGTAGACGTCGAGGTTCACGCTGTCGGCCGAGAGCCGGAGCCCCAGCCCGGGCCGGTCCCGGTCCGTCGCCAGCGCCGCCGCCCCGGTCAGGCGCATGGTGTCGAGCGTGACGTCGACGTCGGTCAGCTGCCACGTGCCCGGCCGGCCGTCCACGCGCAGGCTTCCCGAGAGCCGCGTCAGCCGGTCCGGCGCCACGCCCCGGGGCTCGACGCCGAAGGTCCGCAGGAGGAGGCGCAGATTGTCCGACCGCACCTCCACCGTCGCCGATCCCTGTCGCTCGCCACCGACGTCGCCGAGGGTCCCCGCCACGACGGCCGAGCCGCCGCCCGGCAGCAGGGCCGCCAACCGGTCGACCGTCACCGTCCCGTCCCGGACGCGCCCCGCGAGGCGCACCTGACGGAACGTCTGCCCGGCGTGGACCGCCGTCTCGATGCCGAGGTCGACGTCGGCCGAGAGGGGTCCGCCGGGGCCGCCGACGTCGCCGACGAGCTGTCGCGCCAGCTGCAGGAACGGGGTCACGTCGAGGCGGCCGAAGGAGAGCGTCGCCTCCACCGTCGGGCCTGAGCCGATCTGGACGACGCCGGTCCCGGAGCCGTCGCCGGCCAGGACCGCGAGGTCGCGGAGCGCGATGTGGTCCGGTGCGACGGTGGCCTGCCCACGCACCGAGAACGGCTGTGCGGGAAGTGCGGTGACGTCGATCGCGACGAGGCTCCGGGCGAAGGCCTGGAGGTCGCCCCCCTCCAGTCGGACGCTGCCGTGGAGCCGGTTCGCGCCGCGCGACGCGGCGATCCCGTCGAAGCGCAGCGTCGCCGTCCGATCCGCGACCACCACGGTGCCCCGCAGCGGAAGCGCACCTGCGTCGGTGAACCGGTCGGCGGTCAGGTCCGCACGCAACGGCACCCCCCGCACCCGGGCCCGCACGTCAACGCGGAACGGCCCCGCGAGGCTGCCCGCCGACAGGTCGCCCGCGATCGCGTCGATCCGTTCGGTCCGCCCGGAGGCGTGGTCGCGCCAGATCACCGTTCCGTCGGTCACCGCGACGCTGTCGAAC
>JBIJED010000492.1:0-3193 GCA_044343785.1 Azospirillales bacterium
CGGGCCGGGCACGGAGGCGGTCGATTTCCGCGCGCTCCCCGGCCGCGGCGTCTCCGGCACGGTCGACGGCCGCGACTGGCTGCTCGGCAGCCGTCGCCTGATGGTCGAGAGTGGCGTCGACACGGGCCCCTTCGACGCGCGGGCGGAGGCGCTGTCGGCCGAGGGGGCGACCGTCGCGTGGCTGGCCGAGGCCGGCGGGGCCGCCACGGGCCTGATCGCCTTCGCCGACGCGCCGCGGCCCACCGCCAGGGGTGCCGTCGCCGCCCTCGGGCGCCGCGGCATCGCGACCGTGATGCTGACCGGCGACAACGCCGGGGCCGCGCGCCGCATCGCCGCGGCGACCGGGATCGGCCGTGTCGTCGCCGACGTCCTGCCGCAGGACAAGGCGGCGGAGGTCGACCGCCTGAAGGCCGGGGGCGCCGTCGTCGCCATGGTGGGCGACGGGGTGAACGACGCCCCGGCGCTGGCCGCCGCCGACCTCGGCATCGCCATGGGCACGGGGACCGACGTCGCCATGCACACGGCCGCCGTCACGCTGATGCGGGGGGATCCGGCGCTGGTCGTCGCCGCGATCGACGTCTCCCGCCGGACCCGTTCCAAGATCCGGCAGGGCCTGTTCTGGGCCTTCGCCTACAATTTGCTGGGTGTCCCGGTCGCCGCCCTGGGGCTCCTCGATCCCATCCTCGCCGGCGCCGCGATGGCGGCGAGCAGCGTCAGCGTCGTGGCGAACGCGCTGACGCTCAAGCGCTGGCGACCACCCGCCACGGAGGAGCGGACTTGAACATCGGCACGGCGGCCCGGGCTTCGGGCGTATCGGCGAAGCTCATCCGGTACTACGAGCAGATCGGCCTGATCGAACCCGCCGAAAGGACCGGCGGAAACTATCGCGTCTACGACGACAAGGACGTCCACACCCTGCGCTTCATCAAGCGGGCCCGCTCGCTGGGATTCTCGCTGGAGCGGATCCACGTGCTGCTGGGGCTGTGGCAGGACCGCGCCCGCGCCTCGGCCGAGGTGAAGCGGATCGCGACGGAGCACGTGGAGGACCTGGACGCCAAGATCCGGGAACTGCAATCGATGCGGGACGCGCTGCGCCACCTGGCCCACGCCTGCCACGGCGACCAGAGGCCGGACTGCCCGATCCTGGCCGACCTCGCGCGCGGCGAGCCGGCCACGGCCTGACGCCGCCCCCGGCCCACGCCGCGACCGCCCGCGCCGCCCCGGAACCCTGCCCCCGGCAGGGTCTTGCCCGTTGCCGCCCCTCCGGCATCTTGTATGATGTCCGACAATGAAACCGGAGGAAACGGCGGTGAAGATCATCGACGTGAAGGTCACCACCTTCACCCACACCATCCACACCGAGAAGGACAACGACGGCCACACCCATCCGGGGCCGCCGCGCACCGTGAAGTCGTCGGTGCTCACCATCGTCGCGGAGGGTGCGGAGGGCCACCACGTCTGCCCGCCCGAGATCGTCCGTCCCCACGTGATCGAGGCGTTCGTGAAGCCGGTGCTGCTCGGCCAGGACGCCTTCATGCGGGAGAAGCTCTGGCACGCGCTGTCCCACTGGCAGCGCGGCAGCGCCGAGCAGCTGACCGATCGTCTCCTCGCGGTGGTCGATCTCGCGCTCTGGGACCTCGCCGGCCGCGCCCTCGGCCAGCCCGTGTACCGGCTCATCGGCGGCTATCGGTCGAAGGTCCCCGCCTACGGCTCCACCATGTGCGGCGACGAGATCGAGGGCGGGCTGAAGACGGCGCAGGACTACGGCCGCTTCGCCATCGACCTGAAGCGCCGCGGCTATCAGGCGATCAAGCTCCACACCTGGATGCCGCCCGTCTCCTTCGCGCCGTCGGTGGAGATGGACATCGAGGCCTGCGCCGCCGTGCGCGAGGCGGTGGGGCCGGGCTTCCCCCTCATGCTCGACGCCAACCACTGGTACAGCCGGACCGAGGCGCTGCGGCTGGGCCGGGCGATCCAGGACCTGGGCTATGCGTGGTACGAGGAGCCGATGGAGGAGGCGTCCATCTCCTCCTACGTCTGGCTGGCGAACCAGCTCGACATCCCGGTCATCGGGCCGGAGGTGGCGTGGGGCAAGCACTTCACCCGGGCCGAGTGGATCCGGGCCGGCGCCTGCGACATCCTCAGGACGGGCGTCCACGACGTGGGCGGCCTCACGCCGGCGCTGAAGTGCGTGCACCTGGCCGAGAGCTTCAACATGGCCTGCGAGGTCCACGGCACGGGGGCCGGCAACCTCACGCTCTGCGCCGTGCAGCCGAACGGCACCTGGTACGAGCGCGGGCTGCTGCACCCGCATTTCGACGACGACGCCTGCCCCGACTACCTCCTGCATCCCGAGGATCCCATCGATGCCGAGGGCTTCGTCCACCTGTCCGACCGTCCCGGCCTCGGCCAGGACGTGAACTGGGCGTGGGTGAAGGCCCACACCGTCTCGACCCACTGAGGACCCAGCCCGCGATGAAGATCGACCGCATCCGCACCTTCATGAGTCGGGACGCCAACCGGCCCCGCGTGATCGTCGCCGTCGACACCGACGAGGGCATCACCGGCTGGGGCGAGTGCTACAACCACGGCCCCGACCGCGCGCTTCCCGCGGTGATCGACCACATCGCGCTCCAGATCACGGGGATGGACCCCACCCGGGTCGAATACATCGTCCACCGCCTGCTGCAGGAGGCGCGCTTTCCGCCCGGCACGCTGGTGCTGGCCGCGATCTCGGCCATCGACCACGCGCTTTGGGACATCTCGGCCAAGGCGCTGGGCGTGCCGGTCTATCAGCTCCTCGGCGGGCGGGTCCGCGACAGGGTGAAGGTCTATTGCGGGATCTACACCGCCCCCGACCCGTCGGAGGCGCTCGACCTCTGCCAGTCGCTGAACGACAGTTACGGCTTCGCGGCCTTCAAGCTCAGCCCCTACCGGGTCGACATCCACGCCCACCGCTGGGGCGAGGTGCTGAAGACCTCGGCCGACTATTTCGGCAGGCTGCGCGAGATCAGCCCGTCGCACTTCGACTACGCCTTCGACGCCCACGCCAAGATCTACGAGCCCTGGCAGGCGGTGCAGCTCGGCAACGCGCTCGCCCCCTGGGACCCCCTCTTCTACGAGGAGCCGTTCCGGCCCGAGCACGTGGAGGCGTGGGGCCCGGCGAAGGCGCAGATGCGGGTGCCGCTGGCGA
>JBIJED010000493.1:0-3187 GCA_044343785.1 Azospirillales bacterium
GGAGCTGGCGCGATCCCCCCGCCGGAGCGTGGGTCGCCATCCTGGTGGAGGACGACGGCAGCGGCATGGCGCCGGAGGTGGTCGACCGGGCCTTCGAGCCCTTCTTCACCACCAAGCCGGTCGGACTCGGCACGGGGCTCGGGCTCGCGACCGCCCACGGCGACGTGTCCGGTTGGGGCGGCGAGATCCGGATCGACAGCCGGCCGGACCACGGGACCCGGGTCGAGGTGCTGCTGCGCGGCGCCGACGCGACGGCCGTCGCAGCGGCCCGGACGGATGCGGCGACCACGGACGACCGACCGAAGGGCATCGCGGGACGCGCGCTGGTGGTGGACGACGAATCCGACGTCCGTGCGGTGGCGATGCGCATGCTGGAACGCCTCGGTTTCGCGACGACGACGACGGACGGCGTCGCCGCGGCCCTCGCCCTGCTGGACGCCCCGGGGACGGCGGGCTACGACCTCGTGCTGACCGACCTGACGATGCCCGGGCGGCCGGTGACGGACCTGATCGAGCGCATCCGCGCGGGGTCCCGGGGGACGCGGACGGTGGTGATGAGCGGCGGCGCGTCCGTGGCCGACGACTGCCGGCGGATCGGCGTCCCCTTCGTCCGCAAGCCCCTTTCGCTTCCCGAACTCGAAGCGGCGCTCACGCCCCCCCCGGCCGGTGGGGAGACCGTCGGGTGATCGGCCGCCGACACATTCCGACACGCATCGGCACACACGGGCCCCGTGCCCCGGTCCACGATGCGGTGCATGACACCGACCGCCCCCATGCGCCGCATCCTCGTCGTCGACGACGCCCCGGACATCCGCGAGCTGGCCCGGCGCATCCTGGTGCGGGCGGGATACGAGGTCCGCGCGGCGGAGAACGGGTCGCGGGCGATGGCGCTGCTCGTCGGGGGCGGCTACGACGCGGTGGTGACCGACATCGTGATGCCGGACATGGACGGCATCGAGTTCCTGAAGGCGATGCGCGCCGCCGGGTGCCAGCCGCCGGTGCTGGCGATGACGGGCGGCGTCCGGGACCATTGCGGCATCTACCTGCGCTGCGCCGAACTCTACGGCGCCAGCCGCACGCTGGCGAAGCCCTTCACCCCGGCGGAACTGCTCGAGGCCGTGAAGGCCGTTCTCTCGCGTGCCGGCGTCAGGGTCCATCCGGCGGTGGCCGCGGGAAAACCTTGATCCCGAAGCAATTGCCGCCATGATCCGCCTCGCAGGAGGCAGCCCCCATGGATAGTGGACGTCGCATCCTCGTCGTCGAGGACGATCAGGACATCCGGTCGCTCGTGGTCCGCTGTCTGACGGGCGCGGGCTTCGCCGTGGTGGAGACCGGGACCGGTGCGGAGGCCCTCGCCGCCGCGCTCCGCGATCCCCCGGACCTCGTCGTGATCGATCTCGGCCTGCCCGACGCGGACGGGCTCGCGATCACCCGGACGCTGAAGGAGCGCACGGACTGCGGTCTCGTGATCCTCAGCGGACGCGGCGACGCGATCGAGCGCATCATCGGCCTCGAGATCGGCGCCGACGACTATGTCGCGAAGCCCTTCGAGCCGCGCGAACTGGTCGCGCGCGTCCGCAGCGTTCTGCGGCGCCTCCGGCCGCCCGCGCCGGTCGTCCTCGCCGAGGTCGCCCCGTCGGCGTCGGCGCCCGCCGCCGCCGGCGGCGGACCCGCCGGGTCGCCCGCGCTGGAGTTCGAGGGCTGGACCCTGATCCCGGACGCCCGCCGCCTGCTGCGCCCCGACGGGCGCGACGAGGAGCTGACGACCGGCGAGTTCAACCTGCTCCACGCGCTGGCGGAACGCTCCGGTCGCGTGCTCTCGCGCGACCAGCTGCTCGATCTGACGCACGGCGACCACGCCCCCGCCTTCGACCGCAGCGTCGACGTGCAGATCGGACGCCTGCGGCGGAAGATCGAACGCGATCCGGCGGAGCCCACGATCGTCAAGACGGTGCGGAACGCCGGCTACATGTTCACGGCCCCGGTGCGTCGGCGCGGCTGACGCCGGACCGCGGGCGCCGACGCACGACGACCCGCGCGGGACATACCCCCGTCGATCGTGCGGGCGAACGTCCTCCGACGGGGCGACGATGCCCGATCGAGCGAGGAGGCACGGATGTCCGCACCGCAGCTGACCGGAAAGGAGCGGTCCTTCGGCGACGGCGACCTGATCGTCACGAAGACCGACACCGGCGGCAAGATCAACTCCACCTCAGCGCGCGGTGCCCAGGGCGGACCCGCGGGCGAACTCGGTCAGCATGTCGAGCGCCAGCCCCGGTCGTGCGCGGATCTTCCGCGCGTTGAACCCTCCCCCGAAAAAGGGCGCGTAGGCCGGGTTCCGCGCCGCGTCGTTCGGGCCGATCCGCCGCAGGCCCATGCTCCAGCGGCCGAACGACCGCTCCGGGATCGGCGCGCGCTCCAGGACGAAGACGTCGGTGTGCCGGGTATCGCGCTCGACGCGCCCGAACGTCGCGTCGACCGCCGCCTCCTCCCCCTCCAGCACCTGCATGAAGCCGCCGTCGGCGTAGACCAGCATTCCCGTGACGCCGTCCGCCTCGTTGTGCCGGACGGCCGAGGCGAGGATCGCGTCCAGCTCGGCCGTCGTGGCCTCGTGACACGCGGTGCTCACGTAGATCAGGCGGATCAGGCTCATGGGCGGACCTCGCTCGCGACGGGGCCCGTAACATCATCACGACGGCCGGCCTGTCGTCCATCGTCTCGCCGATGCGCGCGATCGGGCCGGGCGACGCCGGTGGTCGAGGCGCGTCGACGGACCCGTCGCGGACATGTCGGGGTGATCGGTGATCAGGCCTCCGGCACGGATCCCGTCCCCTGCTGACCCGCCGCCACCTTCCGGTCCCCGTCGCCGACACGCGGCCCGTGGACCGTTCTCGCCCGGCGGCGGGCCCGAACCGCGCGACGGGCGTCCCAATCGATTGTCCGGCCGGGTCGTCCGTGCTGATATCCCCCCTCCCAACGACGACGAACAGGCAGGGTCGATACGATGCGCAGTCTGAGGTCCGCGGTGCTCATGGTCGCCACGGCGGCGGCCGTCCTTCTCCACGCGGCGGCGGCCGACGCGCAGTCGCGTCTGCAGCAGGTGCTCGAACGCGGCGTCCTGCGCGTCGGCACGACGGGCGACTTCAACCCCATGTCCGTCCGCGATCCGGCGACCAACACCTATCGC
>JBIJED010000554.1:0-2756 GCA_044343785.1 Azospirillales bacterium
CGCCTCGACGTCGGCGATCACGTCACGCCTCTGAGGTAGAGAAACCGCCATCATCCGCCTGATCGCTCAATTTTTTGCGCCGTCCAATCTCGGATCGTTTGGTCAGTTTGTAGAGCTAACATGGCAAAAATTGTATGTGTCTGACCGCGACGCGCATTTCCGAGCGGTCATTCGCTATCATATCGACGACGTAGTCCGCAGGTTCAGCATCCGCTGAAACATTCCATCGATGGCCGCAAGCGGGAATGCGCTAATTGATCTTCGCGGGTCTTCATTTTCAGATTTGCATTTTGTCTGCTTGTCTTCGAACATTTGGGGGTAGCGAATTGCAGATCGGACTTTGA
This sequence comes from Azospirillales bacterium, assembly GCA_044343785.1. Taxonomy (GTDB): domain Bacteria; phylum Pseudomonadota; class Alphaproteobacteria; order Azospirillales; family Azospirillaceae; genus CANGXM01. The sequence goes on from JBIJED010000554.1 coordinate 345, forward strand.
GGGCCCATGATCTAATTCAGGCCATCGGGCAAGTTTTCATTGTTTGGAACAGCTGATGGTGCCCGGCTCATCGCGCTCGAAATTGTGGATCCGATAGCTTCGGAAGCCATGCGAAGCGGATCGTTGTCCAAATGAGCGTATCGCGCCGTTGTTGCGGACTGGCTGTGACCCAGCAGTTTAGCGATAATGGGTGGGCCCATGCCGCTGCCAGCGCCAACGCTTGAAAAGCTGTGACGAAGATCATGGATACGCAGCCGTACGAGGCTTGCGGCCTTTGTCACGAGCGCCCATGGGCGCTTCAGATCAATTCGGGGCTTTTCAACGGTCCTGCTGTCAGCGTCGACATCCGCAGGTATGGCAGGGGTCAGCCGATGACCGCGATCGTATCGCCCATCCGCAGGGTCTGGCCCTTGCCGCATCTGATCTCGGTGACGGTCCCGGCGACGGGCGCGACAATGTCCATTTCCATCTTCATGGACTCCACGACCACGATCGGCTGCCCTGCCTCGACCCGCTCGCCTTCGGCCGCCAGGATCTTCCAGACGGTGCCGGAGACATGGGCCGATACGGCCGTTGCACCAGGGGGCAGCGCGTTGCCAAGGCCGAGTGCGGTTGCGCCATCGTCGGAGGTAAAGCTGTCAAGCCCGCGTGCCTTCCAGTCGGCCCGTTCGAGCTCGAAGGCGGCCTGCTGGCGTGCCTTGAAGGCGGCAATCGCGGTGTCATTGTCGGCCAGGAAGCGGGCGTAGTCGCGGAAAGAAAGGGTGGTTTCCTCGATCTTCAGCGAATAGCGGCCGTGGGGAAACGCATCGCGCGCGTCCGCAAGGTCTGCCTCGCTGACTGGAAAGAAGCGTATCCGGTCGAAGGCCCGGAGCAGCCAGGGATGACCGGGGATGAATTCCTTCGTCTGCCGCCAGGCGTTCCACATCTGGATGGTCCGGCCGAACAGTTGGTAACCGCCCGGCCCTTCCATGCCGTAGACGCAGAGATAGGCACCGCCGATGCCGACTGCGTTCTCCGGCGTCCAGGTGCGGGCCGGATTGTATTTGGTCGTTACCAGCCGGTGGCGCGGATCGATCGGGGTGGCGACCGGCGCCCCCAGATAGACGTCGCCTAGGCCCAGCACCAGGTAGTCGGCGGCAAAGACGATGTCGCGGACCTCGTCGATGGAGCCAAGTCCATTGATGCGCCGAATGAATTCGATGTTGTCAGGGCACCAGGGCGCATCCGGCCGGACCAGCTCCTGATACTTGCGCATGGCCAACTGCACCGACGGGTCGTTCCACGATAGCGGCAGATGCACGATGCGCGACGGCACCGTGACATCTTCGGCCGCCGGCAGCGTTGCCTCGATCTCGGCGAGCACGGCGATGAGCCGGCTGCCGCTCAGGATGCTGCTGTCGAAGTGCACCTGCAGCGAGCGGATGCCGGCGGTCAGTTCGATGATGCCGGGCAAGTGCCGCACCGAAAGCGCCGACGCCAGCAGATGAATCCTCAGCCTTAAGGCCAGATCCAGCGTCATCGGCCCGTATTCCACCAGCAGGTTGTCGTCGCCGGCGCGTCGGTAGACCACCGGCACGGGGCCGTTCAGCCGCGTCGCCAGGATCGGGCTTTGCACGCTGCGGCCATTGGCAAGCGATAGTCCGGCCAGCGGCGTCGATGATGCGCGCGTGTCGACAAAGCCTTCGGCAGGCACGAAGCGCACGCTGTCGCCCGGCTTCATCTGGCCGATCATCCAGAGATCGTCATTGGCGATGACCACGGGGCAGACGAAGCCGCCGAGGCTGGGTCCGTCCGGACCGAGGATGATCGGCATGTCGCCCGTGAAATCGATGGCACCGATGGCGTAGGCGGTGTCATGGATGTTGGACGGGTGCAGCCCAGCTTCGCCGCCGTCCTTGCGCGCCCAGCGCGGTCGTGGCCCGATCAGGCGCACACCGGTGCGGGCGCTGTTGAAATGCACATCGTAGTCGGCAGTGAACAGGTCCTCGATGTCGGCCGGATCGAAGAAATCCGGTGCGCCGTGCGGTCCTGAGCGGACCGTTACGTCCCAGCGCCGGCCAATCTGCGGTAGGGTATCGGTTGCGGCCGGCCGCGCCGCGCCGACCGGGCCAACCGCGATCTTCAGCACGTCGCCGGCCCTGAGCGTGCCGGTGGCATGGCCACCGAAGCGGCCGAGCGCGAAGGTCGCCTTGGCGCCGAGGGTCTCCGGCGCATCGATACCGCCGGCCACGGCCAAATAGGTGCGTTGCCCCGGTCCGTCGATAGAACCGATTGCCAGCGTCTGGCCGCTCGCGACCGCAACCGGCTCGAAATAGGGCAGGGGACGACCGTCCAGCAACGCGGTCATGCGCGCGCCGGAGAGCGCAATCGTCGCCGGCGCATGGAAGCGCAGGGTCGGGCCGGTCAAGGTCA
>JBIJED010000494.1:0-3174 GCA_044343785.1 Azospirillales bacterium
CAGTTCCAGCACGAGCGGCAGCAGCGTCTCCAGCCCCACCCCGCCGGCGGCGGCCTGATCGAAGGGCACGCGCTTCGAGTCCTGGTCGTGGGGGCGGTGGTCGGAGGCGACCGCGTCGATCGTCCCATCCGCCAGCCCCTCCACGATCGCGCGGCGGTCCATCTCGCCCCGGAGCGGCGGGGAGAGCTTGGCGAAGGTGCGGTAGTCGCCGACGTCGACCTCGGTCAGGGCGAAGTAGGGCGGGGCGGTGTCGCAGGTGACGGGAAGGCCCCGGCGTTTCGCCGCCCGAATGGCCTCCACCGCCGCCCCCGTCGACAGGTGGGCCGCGTGGTAGCGCCCGCCGGTGAGTTCGACCAGCCGCAGGTCGCGCTCGATCATCATCACCTCGGCGAGGTGGGGGATGCCCTTCAGCCCCAGCCGGGTCGCCCGCTCGCCCGCGTTCATCTGCCCGCCGGCCGACAGCGACGGCTCCTCCGGGTGCTGCATGATCGGCTTGTCGAACACCTTGGCGTAGTTCAGCGCCCGCGCCATGACGGCGGCGTCGGCCACCGCCTGATGGCCGTCGGTGAAGGCGACGGCCCCCTCCTCGGCCAGCAGGCCCATCTCGGTCAGCTGCCGCCCCTCGAGGCCGCGGGTGACGGCCGGCGCGACGAAGATCTTCACCAGCTTCGCCTCGCGCGCCCGCCGCGCGATGAACTCCAGCGTGGAGACGTCGTCGATCGGCGGCTCGGTCCCCGGCAGGCAGACGAGCGACGTGATCCCGCCGGCGGCCGCGGCGCGGCTCGCGGTCGGGATCGTCTCCTTCTCCTCCGCCCCCGGCTCCCCGATCTGGACGCGCATGTCGACGAGGCCGGGCGCGAGGCAGAGGCCCTCGCAGTCCACCACCACGTCGACGCCGCCCGGCACCCCGTCGGCGAAGACGCGAGGGCCGAAGTCGGCGATCCTGCCGTCGACGGCGAGGAGGCCGCCGCGGACGTCGAGCCCGCTCGCCGGATCGAGGAGGCGGGCGTCGAGATAGGCGGAGCGGCGGGTCATCGGGCGTTCGTCCGCTCGCGGCGGGTGAGAAGGTCGAGCATCGCCATGCGGACGGCGACGCCCAGTTCCACCTGGTCGAGGATGACGGAGCGGTTGATGTCGTCCGCCACCTCGCTGTCGATCTCCACGCCCCGGTTCATCGGTCCCGGGTGCATGATCAGCGCGTCCGGCTTGGCGGCGGCCAGCTTCTCGTAATCGAGGCCGTAGAAACGGAAATACTCCCGGAAGGAGGGGACGTACTGGCCCTGCATCCGCTCCTGCTGCAGGCGCAGCATCATCACGATGTCGGCACCCGCAAGCCCGGTCGACATGCGGTGGTGCACCTCCACGCCGAGGTTCTCCACCTCCGAGGGGATCAGGGTCGGCGGCCCCACGACCCGCACCGTCGCCCCGACCGCGTTCAGCAGGTGGATGTTCGAGCGGGCGACGCGGCTGTGCAGGATGTCGCCGCAGATCGTCACGACGAGGCCGGCGAGGCGCCCCTTGCGCCGGCGGATCGTCAGCGCGTCCAGCAACCCCTGGGTCGGGTGCTCGTGCATGCCGTCGCCGGCGTTGATGACCGAGCCCGTCACCTTGTCGGCGAGGAGCTTCACCGCGCCCGACTCAGGATGGCGGACCACCATCACGTCGGCGTGCATGGCGTTCAGCGTCATCGCCGTGTCGATCAGCGTCTCGCCCTTCTTCACGCTCGACGTGGCGACGGACATGTTGATCACGTCGGCACCCAGCCGCTTGCCGGCCAGCTCGAACGAGGTCCGCGTCCGGGTCGAGTTCTCGAAGAAGAGGTTGATGATGGTGCGCCCGCGAAGGAGCGCGTTCTTGCGGTCGGCCTGCCGGTTCTGGGCGACGTAGCCGTCGGCCAGATCCAGGATCAGGTCGATCTCATCGGCCCGCAGCCCCTCGAGGCCGAGGAGATGGCGGTGGCGGAGGGCGAGGGGTTCTGCGGTCATTGGCCGGCGATGATACGGCGGGGCGCACCGGCGCGGCAACGGCCGGACGCGAGGGCGCGGGGGCCGGTCGCGTCGCCGGCGTGGTCGGCGCCGCCGCACCCGCCCGTTCCACGTCGAGGGCGAGGCGCACGATCGTCCGGCGCGGACCGGCGACGAAGACCTCGGTCTCCTCGGTCCGGCGCAGCGTGACCCGCACGCGCCCCTGCTCCGCCCGCCCGATCGCCCGATCGGAGGCGGACTCGACAAGCCGGTTGGCGAGCTGGAGGACGGCGCCGTCGGTGAAGATGTCGGTCCGGCTCGGCCCCCGCTCGCCGCGGCGGACCCGGACCGGCGATTTGGAGCCCGACGCGGGGAGGATGCGACCGGCGACGGGGTCGAAGCGGTCGCCGGGCCAGAGCACGCTGAAGCGGAGGCCCATGAGCGGGCGGGCCGGATCGGCCCCCCGTTCGATGAGCACGACCGGTCGGTCGCCCGCCACCTCCCACGGCTCCCCGTCGGCGATCCGCACCAGCGACCCTTCGTCGAGGCCGAGCCCCACCGGCGCGTCGCCCCGCGCGACCGCAGCGGCGGTCCGGCCGAGAAGGCCCTGGGAGACGAAGGCCGGCTCGATCAGCACGCCCGGAAGGAGACCCGCGCCCGCCACCGCCGCCGGCGGCTCGCGCAGGATCGCCGCGACGCTGTCGCCGCCGCCGGGCGCCGGAAGGCCGACGGGGCCGGCCGTCGCCGCGGCCGGGCCGAGCAGCACGACTGCGTTGCCGGCCCGGAGCTGTCCGCGGATCGCGGCGGCCGCCGTTCCGTCGGCGTCGAGCGCCCGGGCCGAGACGCGGACCGGGCACGGGGCGGAGGCGCCTTCGGGGGCCGCCGCCTCGCAGCCCGCGGGGACCGGCGGCACCGGCGCCCGGGCGCCGCCGATGGTCAGGAACGCGATCGCGCGGCGCTGCACGGGGGCCTCGGTCGCCGGAGCGTCGGACACGGTCGGGCGGTCCACGGGCGTCGTCGCGCAGCCTGCCAGGATGAGAGCGGCCCCGAGGGCCGCCGGGTGCGCCCACCGACGAATCATGGCGCCAGCATAACCGAGGTCCGCCGTCAGAGGTAGGCGATCAGTCGCCCGCAGACGACGACCGTCGGCCAGAGGGCGAGCGACAGCGCCGCTCCGGCCCGCGCCGAGGCCCCGATCGGCCGGTCGGAG
>JBIJED010000495.1:0-3172 GCA_044343785.1 Azospirillales bacterium
CGATCGGGTCGAGGGGAAACGACCGGCCGGGGGGTGTCGCCTCGAACTCGAGCACGAGGCGGCCCGGCCGCGTCCCGGCGCCGGGCGCGCGGTGGATGCCGACGTCGCAGCGCGTCCCGTGGGCGAACCCCACGTCGGGCAGGTGGAGGGGGCGGGCGAGGGCGGGGTCGGCGACGGCGATCCGGAAGAGATCGAGCGCCGGCGGCGTCAGGAGATCCGCCAGCGCCGCACCGGACAGGTCCGCGACCGCGCGGCCTGTGAAGGCGGGGGCGTCGCCGGCCGCCTGGACCACCACGAGGCCGTCCGCGTCGACGACGAGGAGGAGACCGTGCGGCTGGACCGTGCCCGGAATATGGATCGGCTCCCGCTCGCAGGCCGTCAGGTCGATCGTCGGTATGCCGTCCGCCATGCCCGCCCTCGCACCCGCCGTCCAGAACCCCCATCAGGATGAACGACGAAACGGGCCATCCGATCAACATGGGGATCTTCGCATGTCCGCTGTGGCATTCGTGGACGAAGGCGGCCAGACCCCCCCCGCGTCGCGGGATCGCGGCGGGAGGGGGTCGCGCAACGATCAAATACCAGTCGCTACTAACTATTACGCTCCCCATACTCCGGGGCGATGCGCCCACCAGCGACACCGATCTGTCACCGCACCGCAACAGTTTGCCAATCCAAAGTTCCCGACAGGGTTAACAATCCGTCACCGGGCCGTCATCGCTCGTCTGCGTTAGCAGGAGCGCCGCGGCCGAGCCCGCGGGTCCCGACATCGACGACGAGAACCCCCCATGCAGATCAAGTCCCTCTTCGCCGGTGCGGCCACGCTGCTCGCCCTGGCGTCGGCCGGCCCCGCCGAAGCGCAGAACCGGATCAAGTTCGACTACTGGTAAGGCCTGACGGGCCAGCTCGGCGAAATCATGGCCGAGCACTGCAAGCGCTTCAACGAGAGCCAGACGAAGTACGAGGCCGTGTGCGTCGGCCAGGGCGGCTACGACACCGCCGAGCAGAACACGATCGCGGCCTTCCGCTCGCGCCAGCATCCCACGCTGGTCCAGATCTACGACGCCGGCACCGTCAACTTCATGCTGTCGGGCGCCATCTATCCGGCCAACAAGCTGGTCGACGACTTCAAGCTGAACGTGGACTGGAAGGACTATTTCCCCGGCGTGGCGAACTATTACGCCACCTCGAAGGGCGACATGTGGTCCTTCCCGTACAATTCCTCGACGGCCCTCCTCTACTGGAACAAGGACGCCTGGGCGAAGATCGGCAAGTCCAAGGCGCCGGAGACGATCGAAGAGTGGTTCGCCGACCTGCGCCGCATGAAGGCGGCGGGCGTCGAGTGCGCCTTCGGCTTCGACTACGACACCTGGATGCCGCTCGAGCAGTTCTCGGCCATCCACAACCTGCCGATCGCGACGAAGAACAACGGTTACGACGGTCTCGACGCCGAACTGGTCTTCAACAAGACCCGCTTCGTCGACTACATGAAGGAGTGGAAGAAGCTGCTGGACGAGGGCGTCGCCCGCATCCAGACGGCCCAGGTCGGCAAGACGGTGGTCCAGGCCTTCTCCGACGGTTCGTGCGCCTCGGTCCTGTCCTCGGTCGCCAGCCACGGCGTCGTGCAGGCGACCGCCCCGGCGAGCCTGAACTTCGGTCTGGCGATGCTGCCGGTCTACGAGGGCGTGAAGCGCCAGAACTCGCTGGTCGGCGGCGCGTCGCTCTGGATCATGGCCGGCAAGAGCCAGCCCGAATACGAAGCGGCGGCAGCCTATCTCCAGTACATCGCCAAGGCCGACGAGGCGCTGTGGCTGTCCACCGTCACCGGCTACATCCCGATCACCGACAGCGCGTTCAAGTATCTGAACGAGGTCGGGTTCTACAACAACCCGCGGTTCGCCGGCCGCGAACTGGCCATCCAGTCGCTGACCGCGACCCCGCCCTCGCCGCTCTCCCGCGGCATCCGGCTGGGCAACTTCACCCAGATCCGCGCCGAGATCCGTTCGGAACTGGAGGCCGCCTTCACCGGCCGCAAGGACATGCAGGTGGCGCTCGACGACGCGGCCGCCCGCGGCAACCAGATCCTGCGCCGGTTCGAGCAGACCATGCGCGGCCGTCAACTGCCCTGATCCTCGGCCTGACGGCGGGGGCGCCTGCGCGTCCCCGCCAACGGGTTCCGGCAACCGGTTCGCGGGTGGATCATGGACAAGCGTGTCACGTTCGGCAATCTCTGGCTGGCCGGTGCCCTGATAGCACCCCAGCTTCTTCTGGTGTTCGTCTTCTTCTACTGGCCCGCCAGCCAGGCGTTCTATTGGGCGTTCACGACCCAGCCGCCGTTCGGCGGATCGAACGAGTGGATCGGCTTCCAGAACTTCCGGGAGATCTTCTCCGACCGGGTCTATTGGAATTCGGTCCAGGTGTCGGTGATCTTCGCCATCGCCTCCACCGCCCTGTCCATCGTGATGTCGCTGATCCTGGCGGTCGCGGTCGATCGGCAGCTTTCGGGCTTTCGCACCTATCGCTTCGTGCTGTTCTGGCCCTATGCCATCGCGGCCCCTGCGGTCGGCCTCGCCTTCCGCTTCATCTTCGCCCCGCAGGCGGGGTTCATGAGCGCGCTCAACGACGTGTTCCCCGGTCTCTGGAACCCGGCGGTCAGCGGCACGCACGCGATGATCCTGATCGTCTTCGCCAATTCGTGGAAGATGGTCGCCTACAGCTTCATCTTCTTCCTCGCCGGCCTGCAATCGATCCCCCGATCGCTGCTGGAGGCTGCGGCCATGGACGGGTCGAGCGTGCTGCGACGGGTGTTCGACATCCAGTTGCCGCTCCTGGCGCCGACGCTGTTCTTCCTTCTGGTCATCAACATCACCGAAACCTTCGTCGACAGTTTCGGCATCGTCGACATCATCACCGGCGGCGGGCCTGCGCGTGCGACCGACCTGATGGTCTACAAGATCTACTCGGACGGCTTCAAAGCACTCGACTATTCGATGGCTGCCGCCCAGTCGATCGTCCTGATGACGCTCGTCGTCTCTCTCACCTTCATCCAGTTCCGCTACGTCGAGCGGAAGATCCACTACAAGTGAGGCGGCGATGATCGAACGCACCCCAATCCTGAACGCGCTCACCCATCTGATCATGCTGTTGGGCGTGGCGGTGGCCGTGCTGCCCA
>JBIJED010000036.1:0-11127 GCA_044343785.1 Azospirillales bacterium
CCGGATCTCCTCGTCCTCGACGAGCCCACGACCGCGCTGGACAAGAGCACCGAGATGCAGGTCCTCGATCTGCTGCGCGAGCTTCGGGCACGGACGGGCTGCGCGATGGTGGTGGTCAGCCACGACCTGCGGATGATCGGCGCGCTCTGCGGCCGCATGCTCGTGATGCTCGACGGCCGCGTGGTGGAGGAGGGGGAGACGAACCGCATCCTGGCCGCACCGTCCGAGGCCTACACCCGCTCCCTCGTGCACGCCCTGCCCCGGCTCGTCCCCGGTCCCGACCGCCCGGCTCCGTCGGTCGGCCGGATCCTGGACGTGGAGGGGCTCGGCTTCACCTACCGCCCGCCGGGACTGTTCGGGCCTCGGACGGCCCCCGGCGCCCGGCCCGCGCTCCGCGACGTGCGCTTCCGTCTGGCGCCCGGGCGGACGCTGGGCGTCGTCGGCGAGTCGGGCTCCGGCAAGTCCACGCTCGGCGGCCTCGTCGCCGGGCTCCTCGCCGGCCACGAGGGAACCATGCGCCTCGCCGGGCAGCCCCTGTCCGGACACGCCCGCCGACGGTCGGCCGAGACGCGACGACGCGTGCAGATGGTCTTCCAGGATCCGGCCGGTTCGCTGAACCCGCGCCGGACCGTCGGCGAAATCGTGGCGCGCGGCTTCGCGGTGTTCCACGGGACGACCGCGGCCGAGGCCCGACGCCGGACGGCCGAGATCTTCGAGCGGATGGGTCTCGACCCCGCGCTGGCGACCCGCCTGCCCGGCGAACTCTCGGGCGGTCAGCAGCAGCGGGTGGCCGTGGCGCGCGCCTTCGCGGCCGGCCCCGACCTGGTGGTGTGCGACGAGATCACGTCGGCGCTGGACGTCACGGTCCAGGCGCAGGTGCTGGCGTTGATGCGCGACCTGCAGGAGCGCGACGGGGTCGCCTACCTGTTCGTGAGCCACGACCTCGCGGTCGTCTCGGAGATGGCCGACGACATCCTCGTCCTGCGACGCGGCGGAACGGCCGACCTGGGCCCGACCGCACGCGTGCTCGGCGGATCGGACGACGGCTACACGCGGGACCTCGTCGCGGCGTTCGAGGGGCGAAAGGCCGCCTGATCCACGGGCACGGACCGGCCGCCGTGGTTTCCGCCGCCCGGCGCGGCGGTGCTATGGTGGGCGTTCCGAAGCCCCGGCCCTCGACCGCCCCGCACCCATGACCCCGCCCGACGCCCACGCCCCCCCGGCGCCCGCGATCCCGCCGGATGCGACGCCGATGATGGCGCAGTACCTGGAGATCAAGGCCCAGCATCCGGACGCCCTTCTGTTCTACCGGATGGGCGACTTCTACGAGCTGTTCTTCGAGGACGCGGTCGCGGCGTCGGCGGCACTCGACATCGCGCTCACCCGGCGCGGCCAGCACCTCGGCGCCGACATCCAGATGTGCGGCGTCCCGGTCAACAGCCACGAGGTCTATCTCGCGCGCCTCATCCGCAAGGGCTTCCGCGTCGCGGTGTGCGAGCAGACCGAGGACCCGGCCGAGGCGAGGAAGCGCGGGTCGAAGTCGGTGGTGCGCCGCGCGGTCGTGCGGGTGGTGACGCCCGGCACGATCACCGAGGACGCGCTGCTGGAGGCCCGCGCCCACGTCTATCTCGCCGCACTCGCCGAGGCGGCGGGCGGTGCGGGGCTCGCGTGGCTCGATCTCTCCACCGGGGACGTGCGCGTGCAGCCCGTGACGCGCGCGGGCCTCGCGGCGGCGCTGGCGCGGGTCGATCCGGGCGAGCTTCTGGTGCCCGACCGGCTCCTCGCGCAGGAGGAGGTGTCGGCGGCGCTCGCGCCCTGGAAGGAGCGCCTGGTGCCCCAGCCGTCCGCCCGCTTCGACAGCGAGAACGGCCGGCGGCGCCTCCTCGCCCTCTATGGCGTCGGCACGCTCGACGCCTTCGGCGCGTTCGAGCGGGGCGAGGTCGCGGCGCTGGGGGCGCTCGTCGACTACGTGGAGCTGACGCAGAAGGGCAAGGTCCCGCGTCTCGACACGCCGCGCCGGCTCACCGCCGGCCAGTTGATGGAGATCGACCCGGCGACCCGCCGGAACCTCGAACTCGTCCGCACGATGCAGGACCAGCGGCGCGGCAGCCTGCTCGACGGCATCGACCAGACGGTGACGGGGGCCGGCGCGCGCCTGCTCGCCGACCATCTCGCCGCCCCGCTCACCGACGTCGCGGCGCTCGACCGGCGGCTCGACATGGTCGGCTTCTTCCTGGCCGTCCCCGACGTGCGCGCCGACCTGCGCGCGATCCTCCACCGCTGCCCGGACGTGGAGCGCGCGCTCGCCCGGCTCTCGCTCGGCCGCGGCGGCCCGCGCGACCTCGCGGCGCTCCGCGACGGGCTCTCGGCGGCGCACGAGGTGCGTGCGCTGCTGCGCCGCGCCGGCCTCGCGGCGGTGCCGGACGGCATCCGCGCGGCGGCCGAGGGCTTGGGCGAGCACGCGGAGACGATCGACACGCTGTCGGCGGCGCTGGCGCCCGACCCGCCGGTGACGGCGCGCGACGGCGGCCTCGTCGCGGCCGGGCATTCGGCGGCGCTCGACGAGCTTCGCACGCTGCGCGACGAGGGCCGGCGCCTCATCGCGGCGCTCCAGACCCGCTACGCGGCCGAGACGGGGGTTCCGTCGCTCAAGATCCGGCACAACAACGTCATCGGCTATCACGTCGAGGTGACGGCGACCCACGCCGACAAGCTCAACGGCGGGAAGAGCACCGGGACCTTCATCCACCGCCAGACGATGGCGAGCGCGGTGCGCTTCACCACGACCGAACTGGCCGACCTCGAGCGCCGCATCGCCGAGGCCGGCGACCGGGCGCTGGCGCTGGAGCTGGAGATCTTCGCCGCCCTCGTGGCGCTGGCGACGGATCGGGCCGAGGCGATCGCCGGCGCGGCCCGCGCGCTCGCGGCCCTCGACGTCGCGGCCTCCCACGCCGAGGTGGCCGAGGTCCGGCGCTGGTGCCGCCCGGTGCTGGGGGACGGCCTCGCCTTCCGCGTCGACGGCGGGCGGCATCCGGTGGTGGAGGCGGCGCTCACGGCGGCCGGCGAGGGGCGGTCGTTCGTCGCCAACGACTGCGACCTGGCGCCCGACCGGCGGCTCTGGCTGCTGACCGGCCCGAACATGGCCGGCAAGAGCACGTTCCTGCGCCAGAACGCGCTGATCGCCGTGCTGGCGCAGATCGGCGCGCACGTGCCGGCCACGTCGGCCGAGATCGGCGTGGTCGACCGCCTGTTCTCCCGCGTCGGCGCGTCGGACGACCTCGCCCGCGGCCGATCCACCTTCATGGTGGAGATGGTGGAGACGGCGACGATCCTGAACCAGGCGGGTCCGCGCTCGCTCGTCATCCTCGACGAGATCGGGCGCGGAACGGCCACCTTCGACGGGCTGTCGATCGCCTGGGCGTGCGTGGAGACCATGCACGCGGTCAACCGCTGCCGCGGCCTGTTCGCGACCCACTACCACGAGCTGACGGCGCTGGCCGCCAATCTCCCGGCGCTCGCGTGCCACACGATGCGGGTGAAGGAGTGGCGGGGCGACGTCGTCTTCCTGCACGCCGTCGCGCCGGGCACGGCCGACCGCTCCTACGGCATCCACGTCGCCCGCCTCGCCGGCCTGCCCGCGGCGGTGGTGGCGCGGGCGGAGGCGGTGCTGAAGCAGCTGGAGGCCCAGGGCGAGGCGGGTGCCGCGCGGCGCATCGTCGACGACCTGCCGCTGTTCTCCGCCGCGGTGCGGCGCACGCCCGGGCCGGAGCCGGCGGGCCCGCATCCGGTCGTGGCCGCGCTGGCCGACCTGCGTCCGGACGAGATGACGCCGCGCCAGGCGCTCGACGCGCTTTATGCGCTGAGGGGGATGTTGGGTTAGCGCGCAGAAAAACGACCCTCGCCCTTCGACCGCTGTTCGCGGTCGATGGGCGAGGGACAGGGCGAGGGTCTTCCGAAGCCCCCCCCTACGCCTGCAGCAGGCTCACGTGCGCCGAGACCACGCGCCAGCCGTCCGGCGTGCGCGCCCAGGTCTGGGACTGGCGGCCCGTCTTCGTGCCCCCTTCGCGCCGGAAGAGGGTGTTGGCCGTCGCCATGTCGCGGCCGAAGGTGGTGATGACGGTGTCGAAGATCTCCCGCGCGAGGCCGACCGGCGCGCGGCCGGCCCGGAAGGCCCGGATCTCGTCGTAGCCATGGAGGTTCTCCGTCACGCCGTAGCGGATCGTCCGTCCGTCGTTCCAGAAGAGTTCGTCCAGCACCGCGACGTCGTTGGCGACCAGCGCCGTCTCGTACCGGGCGAAGGCCGCCTCGACCTCCGCCTTCACCTCGGGAATGTCGATCTCGAGCATCCGTGTCCTCCTCAGGCCGCCGCCGCGACCGGCGACGCGACCGGCGCCGACACCACCCCGTCCGCCTCCAGCGCCGCCGCCACGCGGAACAGCACGGCCTCGTTCCAGGGCGCCGCGATCAGCTGCACCCCGATCGGCATCCGCCCCGGCCGGCGCAGGGGCACCGCCAGCACCGGCAGCCCGACGAAGCTGATCGGCTGGGTGTAGACGCCGAGCGTCGGACGGACCGGGATCGTCTCCCCGTCCACCTCCACCGTCGCCTGCCCCAGCTTCGGGGCCGAGTAGGGGGTGGCGGGGGCGAGGATCACGTCGACCTCGCGGAAGACCTCCAGCGCGCGCTCCAGAAACCAGCGGCGCAGGCGCTGCGCCTGCAGCACCCAGCCCGCCGGCAGGAGCGCGCCGCACAGCAGCCGGTCACGCGTGCCCGGGTCGAAATCCTGCGGGCGGGCGAGAAGGTCGGCCAGGTGCAGGTTCGCCCCTTCCGCGTTGGTGACGAGGAAGGCCGCCGCCCGCGCCCGCGCCGCGTCGGGCAGGGTGACGGTGCGCTTGGTGCGCAGGGCACCGGCCACGGTCGCCACCGCCTCGAACGCCTCCGCGTGCCCGTTGCGGGCGAAATGGTCGTCGGCGACCGCCACCCGCACCCCGGCGATCGAGGCGCCGACGAGGGGGGACACGGGCTCGGGCGCCCGGTCGGCCTGGGCCGGATCGTCGGGGTCGCGGCCCTGGCAGGCGTCGTGGACGGCCGCGAGGTCGGCGGTCGAGCGGGCGAAGGGGCCGAGGTGGTCGAGGCTCGCCACGAAGGGATAGGTGCCGGCCCGCGACAGGCGACCGAACGTCGGCTTCAGCCCGAACAGGCCGCACAGGCTGGCCGGAACGCGGATCGACCCGTTCGTGTCGCTGCCCAGCGACGCCGGCACGAGGCCCCCTGCGACGGCCGCCGCCGACCCGCCCGAGGAACCGCCGGCCGAGCGTTCGGGATCGTGCGGGTTGCGCACGTTGCCGAAATGGGCGTTCTCGGTGGTGAAGCCGTAGGCGTACTCGTCCATGTTGAGGGCACCGGTCAGCACCGCCCCCGCCGCCGCCATCTTGCGCACGAGAAAGCCGTCGCGCGCCGCGGGTGGCCGGCCGCGCTCGATCGCGGCGCCGGCCAGCGTGGTGATCCCCGCCACGTCGAACAGGTTCTTCACCGCATAGGGCACACCCGCCAAGGGCCCGAGCGCCTCGCCCCGGGCGCGCGCGGCGTCGATCGCCGCGGCCTCCGCCAGGGCGCGGTCGGCGGTGACGTCGGTGAAGGCGTTGAGCACGCGGTCGCCGGCGGCGATGCGATCGAGCGCCGCCCGCGCCACCTCCGTCGCCGACGCGCCGCCGCCGCGCACCAGGTCGGCGGTGGCGACGACGCCCAGGTCGCCGGGGATCACGTCCGGCCCCCCGGCGGGAGATAGACGGGCGCCGGCTCGAGGGCGACCGGGAGCGGGCGGCCCATGACGAGGGCGGCCATCTTCGTCGCCAGCGCCATGTTGGCCACGACGCCCGGCCGGAACGCCGGGTCGACGGGAAGGCCGGCGAGGATCGCGGCCGCGTCGACGAAGGCGGCCAGGTCGGTGCCCGGATCGGGAACGGGAAGCGGTGACGTGGGCGCGGTCATGGTCGCGGCTCCGGTGAGGGTCGGAAGGGGCGGACAGCAAGCGATGTGCCACGCCCGGGTTGGCGCGTGCATACACGGGGTCCCGCCCCGCCGACCGGTGGCGGAACGCGCACCGCGCTTGCCTCGCCTGCGCATTGTGCCCATTCCTTGGGCAGACGTTCCATCGGGATCGACAGGCCGCGTCCGGCGACGCATGGCACGCCCGTTGCGTCATGGGCCGGACGACAAGGAGAGCGGGCATGGACTGGTCGACCGACACCGGAAGCCTCGACGCGGCGACGCTGCGCGCCGCCTATGCCGCCGGCCTGTCGCCGCGGACGCTGATCGACGCCGTGATCGCGCGCGCCGACCGGGCGGATCCGGCGATCTGGATCGAGCGGGTGCGCGCCGACCGGCTGCGGGCCATGGCCGACGCGCTGGCGGGGCGCGATCCGGCGTCGCTGCCGCTTTACGGCCTGCCGTTCGCGATCAAGGACAACATCGATCTCGCGGGCGTGCCGACCACGGCCGGCTGTCCGGCCTTCGCCTTCACGCCCGACGCCGACGCCCCGGTGGTGGCCCGGCTGATCGCGGCCGGTGCCCTGCCGCTCGGCAAGACCAACCTCGACCAGTTCGCGACCGGCCTCGTCGGCGTGCGCTCGCCCTACGGCATCCCGCGGAACGCGCTCGACCCCGCGCTGGTGCCGGGTGGCTCGTCGTCCGGCTCGGCGGTCGCGGTGGCGGCGGGGCTCGCGACATTCGCGCTGGGCACCGACACGGCGGGCTCGGGCCGGGTGCCGGCGATGCTGAACAACATCGTCGGGCTGAAGCCGACGAAGGGCCTCGTGCCTGCGACGGGCGTCGTGCCCGCCTGCCGCTCGCTCGACTGCGTCTCGATCTTCGCCCTGACGGTGGCCGACGCGCTGGCGGTGCTGGCGGTCGCGGGGGGCGAGGATGCGGCGGATCCCTATTCCCGCGCCGCCCCGGCGGGCTTCGACGCCCGCCCGGCCGACCTCGGGCCCGCCATCCGGCTGGGCGTGCCACCGGTCGGGCAGCGCGCCTTCTTCGGCAACGACGCGGGCGCCGCCCTGTTCGCGCAGACGCTCGACCGGCTGCGCGCGCTGGGGGCGACGATCGTGGAGGTCGACTACGCCCCCTTCGCCGACGCGGCCCGCCTCCTCTACGAGGGGCCGTGGGTGGCGGAGCGGACGACGGTGGTCGAGGCGCTCCTGAAGGAGCGGCCGGAGGCGGTCCATCCGGTCGTCCGCGCCATCGTGGAGGGCGGGTTCCGCCATTCCGCCCTCGACGCCTTCCGCGCGGAGTACGCGCTGCGGGCCATCGGGCGGCGGACGGCGCCGGTCTGGACCACCATCGACGCCCTGGTCCTGCCGACGGCGCCGCGGGCCTGGACGGTCGCCGAGGTGCTGGACGATCCGGTCGCGAAGAACAGCGCGCTCGGCACCTATACGAACTTCGTCAACCTGCTCGACCTCGCCGCACTGGCGGTGCCGGCCGGGTTCCAGACGGACGGGCGCGCCTTCGGCGTGACCTTCGTGGCTCCGGCGTGGAGCGACGGCCTGCTGGCCGCCATGGGTGCGCGGCTGGAGGGGGCGACGGCCCTGCCGCTGGGCGCCACGGGCCACCGGGCGCCAGCGCCCGCGGCCCTTCCCGCCGTCCCGCATCCGCGGATGCCGCTTCTGGTGGTGGGCGCGCACATGTCGGGCCTGCCCCTCAACCGCGAACTGACCGCGCTCGGCGCCCGGTTCCGCGCGGCGACCGAGACGGCGCCCGACTATCGCCTCTACGCCCTGCCCGGCACGCCGGCGCGGCCGGGGATGGTGCGGGTGGCGGCCGGCGAGGGCCGGCCGGTCGCGGGCGAGGTGTGGGCGGTGCCGACCGAGGCGGTGGGCGCGCTGCTCGCCCGCATCCCCGCCCCGCTCGGCCTCGGCACGGTCACGCTGGCCGACGGCACCGCCTGCAAGGGCTTCCTGTGCGAGACGGCGGCGATCGCGACGGCCGCGGACATCACCGCCCACGGCGGCTGGCGCGCCTATCTGGCGGCGACCGCCGCCACCTGACGGGGGCCGGCCACCCAGTCGGCCGAGGCGTCGCCCACGCGGGCCACGTGCCGCGCCATGGCGGCGGTCGCGCCGTCGGCGTCGGCCCGGGCGATCGCGTCGACGATGGTCGCGTGCTCGGCGAAGGAGCGCTGGAGCCGGCCGAGCAGGCGGAACTGGCCGCGGCTGAACGGGCGGAGCCGCTCGCGCACGCCCCGCGCCGTCTCGGCGAGGAAGCCGTTGTGGCTGCCGGCGAAGATGGCGGCGTGGAAGGCGACGTTCCCGGCCTCGTAGGTCTCGTGGTCGCCCGCGCGCATGGGCTCCGCCGTCGCGTGGTGGAGGGCCGCGAGGCGGCGGCGCTGGATCGGTGTCATCCGCTCGGCCGCCAGCCGCGCGGCGAGCGTCTCCAGCTCGTTCAGCACCTCGAACATCTCGGCGATCCGCACCGGCGAGACGGCGACGGCGACCGCGCCCCGGCGGGGGCGGAGATCGACGAGGCCGATGGCGGCCAGCTGGCGCAGCGCCTCGCGCACCGGGGTGCGGGAGACGCCGTGGCGGCGCGCGATCTCCTGCTCGTCGAGATGCGCGCCCGGGGCGACGGCGCCGTCGAGGATCGCGTCGGCCAGCGCCCGGCGCAGCGCCTCGGCCCGCGTCTCCTTCACCGTCCCCTGCCGCTCGGGCATGCCGCTCTCCGTCCGGGGCCGTGTCGCCGGCTCCCCCGACGCGACGTGCGCCCGGCCGGGCGGGGTTTCAAGGGGCAGGGAGAGCCGAAGCCGCCTCACTCCGCCGCCATCGCGAGCCCGATCTGCCGGTCCGGGACCCAGCCGCGCGCCACGCCGGACAGGCGTGCCAGTTCCCGCTCCAGCGCGTCGCAGCGGTCCAGCAGGTCGGCGCGGTCGGCGGCCAGGGTCGCGAGGTGGCGTTCGCGGGCGATCTCGGCCGTCCGCCGGTCGGGATAGGCGGTGTCGAGCCAGCGGCGCCGCCGCAGCCCGGCGCGGCGGATGGGTGCCGCCGCGTCCCGCCAGCCACGCTCCCGCAGTTCGGCCGCACGGGCGCGCAGGTCGACCGCGTCCTGCTCGATCTCGGCCATCCTGAGGCGCGCCCGCCGGCAGCGCTCGTCCCGGCCCATCGCGTCGCGGTTGCGCCGGACCGCCCGGTCGGCCGCCGCACCGTAGAGCACCTCGGGCGTGCCCAGCCGCCGCGCCGCCGTGTGCAGCGCCTCGCGGTAGAGTTCGTCCAGCCCCTCCTGGTCGGGAATCGGGGACCGGTCGGAGGCGTCGTAGCGCTCCGCGACCGCATCGAGCAGCACGCCCGTCAGGATGCGGAACGCCGCGTGCTCCACCTTCTCCCGCGCGAGGTCGCCGGCGAGGCGGCGCACCTCGTCGCGCAGGCGGGCCACCTCGGCCCGGAGCGCGTCGGCGTCGGACGACGGCTCCTGCACGCCGATGAGGAGCATCAGCGTCGGGTCGCCCCTCCGCTCGGCAGGGGGGTCGATCCGCAGGGGCTGTGTCGTCTGCATGGGGCTGCCGGGTCGCAGGAGTGCGCGTGGGCGGGCGGACCCGCGCCAGCGCACACCATCACCCGGAGATGGTTTCGGATCCCCTAACTCGCGCCCCGGTCGCCGCGCTTCCGGACAGCGCATCCCCGATCAGCGCGCTTCGGGGCGGGAGCGGGGGTCGAGCGCGTCCTGCAGGCCGTCGCCGAGGAAGTTGAAGCAGATGACGGTGACGAAGATGCAGAGACCCGGCCAGACGGCCAGCATCGGCGCGCGCCAGAGCATCTCCTGCGCGTTGGTCAGCATGTTGCCCCAGGACGCCAGCGGCGGCTGGATGCCGAGGCCGAGGAAGCTCAGCACGCTCTCGATCAGGATCACCTCGCCGATCGTCAGCGTGATCGCCACGATGATGGGCGAGGCGATGTTCGGCAGGATGTGGACCGCCATGATCCGCGCGTGCCCGGCGCCCAGTGCCCGGGCCGCCCGGACGTAGGGCTCCTGCCGGGCGGCGAGCGTCGTGCCGCGCACGATGCGGGCGACTCGCGTCCATCCCAGCAGCGCCACGATGAACACGATGCGCCAGAGGCTCGACATCTCGTCCTGCGCCACCGCCGCGAGGCCGAGCTTCTTCAGGTCGACCGCGGCCAGCACGATGTAGAGGGGAAGCTGCGGCAGGGCCAGCATCGCGTCGGTGAAGCGCATCAGCACCGCGTCGACCCAGCCGCCGACATAGCCCGCGATCAGCCCGACCACGGTGCCGATCAGGGCCGCGACCAGCGCGGCGGTGATCGCCGCGAACAGCGAGATGCGGGCCCCGTAGAGGAGGCGGATGAAGAGGTCGCGGCCGATGTGGTCGGTGCCGAGCCAGTTGACCGCCGACGGCGGGCGGAACCGGCGCAGGATCGAGACCGCGTTCGGATCGTGGCCGATGGCGGCCGCGATGAGGGGCGCGCAGAGCGCCGCCGTCGCCATGACGGTCAGCACGACGAGGCTGACCACCGCCGCCCGGTGCCCGAGGAAGCGGGCGACGAAGAGGCCGAGGTTCGAGCGCGAGGGCCCGAGCGCGACCCGCGCACGGGCCGAGAGATCGGGCTGCGTCGCGCTCACGTCCGCTGCTCCCCGAAGGTGATCCGCGGATCGAGGAGAACGTAGGCGACGTCGGCGAGGAAGCTCGCCAGGAGGACGGTGAAGGTGGCGACGAGGAGGCCGACGAGGGCGAGGTTGTAGTCGTTCCCGCTGATCGCGTCGTAGATCATCTTCCCCATGCCCTGGTAGGCGAACATGGTCTCGGTGATCAGCGCGCCGGAGAACAGCGCCCCGAACTCGAGCGCGATCACCGTGACCACGGGGATGACGGCGTTGCGCAGGGCATGGCGCCAGACGATCGTGCGTTCCGGCACGCCCTTGGCGCGCGCGGTGCGCACGTAGTCGGCCCTGAGCGCGGTCAGCATCGAGGCGCGGGTATAGCGGGTGTAGGCGCCGAGGTTCAGCAGCGTCAGCACCATCACCGGCATCACGAGGAAGGGGATGCGGTCGAGGAGGCCCGGCTGTCCGACCGGGTGCATGCCGCTGGCGGGAAGCCAGCCGAGCGTGACCGCGAACAGC
>JBIJED010000496.1:0-3164 GCA_044343785.1 Azospirillales bacterium
TCGTGTCAACCCGTCTGCAGGCACGTGGCGGCAAGGTCGCCGTCCGGCTGCAGTGCCGCACCACGGCTCGCTGCCTCGGCACCCTCCGCCTGCATCATCGTCGCCCCGCTGGCGGCATCGCCAAGTACGGCACGGCACGCTTCTCCATCAAGGGACGCACGTCGAAGACGATCACCGTGAAGCTTCGCCGTCAGTGGCGCACCGCGCTCACCCGCGGCCGCGGCGTGACCTGGGTGCGTGCGCACCTCGACGGGGCGCCCCGCGAGCGCGACGCCGTACGCAAGCTGACGCTGGGCCGCTGATCAGTAGAAGACGCAGCGGCACCGGTGGCGCGGCCGCGCCTTGGCTTCCGGATGCTGCCCGCGGTTCCACAGCCGGTGGTCGAGCTCTCGTGCGGTGACGTCGAGCCGGGCGGCCAGCAGCCCTGCGGCGTGCACGGCGCACCCGCGGATCTCGCGCTCCTGCGGGCCGCCGAAGCGCAGTTGTCGCTCGGCGTCGATGTGCGCGGCGAGGCGGTCGTCGTAGACGAGGACGCCGTCGCAGCGCAGGACGTGGGGGACGAGGTTGTCGGCGAAGATCGTGAGGCGATGCAGGTCGGTGAACGTGGCGACGCCCCCGAGCGCGAGGTCGCTCGCGGCGATCTGCGCGCGCTTGTAGAAGCCGCGGTCGGCGTACATCGCCATGCCGCGTGCGAGGCCCTCGGCGAAACGCTCGGCCGAGCCGCCGGCGGCGGCCACGACGTCGAGCGTCGCGCGGGCGCCGAGCCACGCCCCGAGTGCCCGCAGTGCCTGGGCGTACAGCGCCATGAGCTCGTGGTCGCGTCGCTGGCCCAG
The DNA here is from genome assembly GCA_044343785.1 of Azospirillales bacterium. Taxonomy (GTDB): domain Bacteria; phylum Pseudomonadota; class Alphaproteobacteria; order Azospirillales; family Azospirillaceae; genus CANGXM01. Next base: position 834 of record JBIJED010000496.1, read on the forward strand.
GACGTCCGCGAGGGCGTCTGCGCGTATGCCTCGCAGGTCGGCGGCGGTCCACACACCTTCGCTGCGGGCGTGCTCGGAGAGTGCGGTCGCCATCGTGAAGTACCCCGACATTCCGGTCCGCTTGCGGATCGTCGGCCACCAGCCGGAGCCGAAGTTGATGGTGTCGAGGATCAGCAGGAACGTCGCGACGTGCTCGGGCTCGTCGTCGGGGTGATGCGGAGATGCGTCGAGGCCGGGTGGCGTCGCCGGGGGGCCGCCGAGTCGCTCTCCGAAGGCACCCAGGGCCTCGTCGTCGATGCGCACGAACTGCGCGCTCGCAGCGATCTGCGCGGCGGTGGCCCGGACCTCGTCGGTGAGTCGCACCGGGGCATCTTCGCAAGGGCCAGCGCCGCCGCCGGCACACCTATGCTGATGCCGTGCTCGTGACACGACTCGCCCAGAGGCCTCGCGCGTCCGTGCGAGGGCTCGCCTGGGGCTCCCTCCTGCGAGCCGAGGTCGCTCGATGAGCGACCTGGCCACGGACGCCCGCGTGCTGCAGCTGCTGGAGGGCCTGAACCCCGAGCAGCAGGCCGCCGTCACGCACCCCGGGGGGCCGCTGCTCATCCTCGCCGGCGCCGGCTCGGGCAAGACCCGCACGCTCACCTACCGCGTCGCCTACCTGCTGGCCCGGGGCGTCCGTCCGTCCGAGATCCTTCTGCTCACCTTCACCAACAAGGCCGCCAAGGAGATGCTCCACCGCGTCCACGATCTCACCGGCGTCGAGCCCGGCCGGTTCTGGGGCGGCACGTTCCACTCCATCGGCAACCGCGCCTTGCGCATCTACGGCGAGGCCATCGGGCTACCCAAAAACTTCACCATCCTCGACGCCGACGAATCCGAGTCGCTCCTCAAGCAGGTCGTCGAAACCGAAAACAAGCTGTTCTTTAAGGACAAAACCAACCCCAAGCCCGGTCCTCTCTTCAGCGTTCTCTCCCTCGCGCGCAACACCCAGAAATCCCTCGCCGAGACCGTCGAGCGCCACTTTCCTCAGTATGCGGAGATCAAGCACCTGCTCCCTACGTTCGCCTCCGCTTACTCCGAGAAAAAACGCACCCAGTCCGTTCTCGACTACGACGACCTGCTCGAACTCTGGCTCGACCTGCTCAAAAAGGCCCCCGACGTCGCCGCCTATTTCGCCCAGCGTTTCCGCCACGTGCTCGTGGACGAATACCAGGACACCAACACGATCCAGTCCCAGATCGTGGACGCCCTCGCCCCGCACCACCGCGTCATGGCCGTGGGCGACGACGCCCAGTGCATCTACTCGTGGCGCGGCGCCGACTTCGAGAACCTCATGACGTTCGAGGAGCGCCACCCCGGCACCGTCATCCACCGCATCGAGACCAACTACCGCTCGACCCCGCAGATTCTCCAGCTCGCCAACGGCGTGCTCGAGGCCCAGCCCAAGGGCCGCCACTTCGACAAGGAACTCCGCGCCGCCCGCAAGAACGGCCAAAAACCCCTCGTCGTCCAGGCCATCGACGACCGCGAGCAGGCCGATTTCATCCTCAAGCGCACCCGCGCCCTCATCGAGGACGAAGGCGTGTCCCCCGGCGAGATCGCCATCCTCTATCGTTCGCACTTCCACGCACTCGAAGTGCAGCTCGCGTTCTCCAAGGCCGGCATCCCTTACCAGATCACCAGCGGAGCGCCAGCATGTGAAAGACCTGGTCGCCTTCGTGCAATTCGTCGCCAACCCGCGCAACGAATCCGCCTGGCAACGCATCGCCGTCCTACTCCCCAAGGTCGGCGACAAGGGCGCGCAAAAGATCTACGCCGCCGCCTACGACCACGCGAAGCTCATGCGGCGCGACTTCATCGACGCCCTCGCCACCGACGACGTGAAGACCAGGGTCTCCAAGGACGCCAGGGACGAGTGGACGAGTTTCTGCGCCTCGTTGAAGCAGATCGCCGACGTCATGCGCACCGGCAAACCCGAGTCTGTCATCTCCACCGCCATCGACGGCTGGTACGCCGATTACATGAAGGGCGAATACGCCGACTACATCGACCGCATGGAGGAGTTGAAGGCGCTCATCGGCTTTGCCTCCCGTTTCGACGATGTCGCCGAGATGCTTGCCCAGGTCGCGCTCATGAACGGCGAGACCAGCGAGCGACACGTCGATCTCCCGCCCGACACGGTCAAACTCACCACCGTCCACCAGTCCAAGGGGCTGGAGTTCGACGTGGTCTTCGTGATCGGCGTGGCCGACGGCATGTTCCCGGGCCGCCGCGCCATCGAAGCCGACGATGTCGAGGAAGAGCGCCGCCTGTTCTACGTCGCCGTCACCC
>JBIJED010000081.1:0-8905 GCA_044343785.1 Azospirillales bacterium
CGCGATGTTCCTCTCCACCATCTTCGCCATCATGCTCGGCTATCCGGTGGCCTTCACGCTGGCCGGCATCGGGCTGATCTTCGCCGTCATCGGCAACGCCTTCGGCGTGTTCGACTTCAACTACCTCTCCGCGCTCGCCAACCGCTACTTCGGCACGATGGTGAACGAGGTGCTGGTGGCGGTGCCCCTGTTCGTCTTCATGGGCGTGGTGCTGGAGCGGTCGAAGATCGCCGAGGCGCTGCTGGAGACGATGGGCCAGCTCTTCGGCTCGCTCCGCGGCGGTCTCGGCATCTCGGTCGTGCTGGTGGGCACGCTGCTGGCGGCTTCCACCGGCATCGTGGGCGCCACGGTCGTCACGATGGGCCTTCTCAGCCTGCCGGCGATGATGCGCGCCGGCTACGACCCCAAGCTCGCCACGGGCGTCATCTGCGCCTCCGGCACGCTGGGCCAGATCATCCCGCCGTCGACCGTGCTGATCTTCATGGGCGACATGCTCCAGGCCGCGAACTCCTCGGCCCAGCTGTCGCTCGGCAACTTCGCACCGGACCCGGTCTCGGTCGGCGAACTGTTCGCCGGCGCGATGATCCCGGGGCTCACCCTCTCGCTGCTCTACATCAGCTGGGTCGTCTTCAAGTCGATCGTCGATCCGCAAAGCTGCCCGCCGCTGCTGATGACCGCGGAGGAGAAGCGGGGCCTGCCGGGCCGTATCCTCGGCGCGCTTCTGCCGCCGCTGATGCTGATCCTCGCGGTCCTCGGCTCGATCCTCACCGGCATCGCGACGCCGACCGAATCCGCGGCCGTCGGCGCCGTCGGCGCGATGATCCTCGCCGCGATGAACCGCCAGCTGAACATCCGGATGCTGAAGGAGGTGATGGACAGCACGCTGCGCATCAGCTCGATGGTCTTCGTCATCCTGATGGGCGCGTCGGTGTTCTCGCTCGTGTTCCGCGGCCTCGGCGGCGAGCATCTGGTCGAGGACATCCTGAAGAGCATGCCGGGCGGACAGGTGGGCGCGATCCTGCTCGTCATGGTCGTCATGTTCATCCTCGGCTTCTTCCTCGACACGTTCGAGATCATCTTCATCATGGTCCCGATCACGGCGCCGGTGCTTCTGAAGCTCGGCGTGGACCCGATCTGGCTCGGCGTGATCATGGGCGTGAACCTGCAGACGAGCTTTCTCACGCCGCCGTTCGGCTTCGCGCTCTTCTATCTGCGGGGCGTGGCGAGCAAGCTCGTCACCACGGCCGACATCTATCGGGGCATCATCCCCTTCGTGGGCCTGCAGGTGGTGGGCATCGGCCTCGTCTGGGCGATCCCGGAGATGGCGACGTGGATCCCCGACCAGCTTTTCTCGGTCGAGGCGCTGAACACCGGGGGCGAGCGTCAGAACATCAACGATGCGCTGAAGGGGCTCACCGACATGGGCGACGAGGAGGAAGGCGGCGGCCTGAACAACATGTTCCAGCCGCGGACCAACAACTGACCGCAGGCCCGGGCGTCCGGTCTTCGGCGCGCCGGCCAAAAGAAAAGGCCCGCACCCTTCGGGGTGCGGGCCTTTCCGTTTCCGGACGCCGGCCGTGGGATCAGCCGCGGCGGCCGTTGTGCGGGAACGGCAGCTGGCGCGCGTTGAGGTAAGCCTGCTCGTTGATGCGGGTGCCCTGCATGACCTTCGAGCGGAAGTCGAGGTAGCCCTCGATGATCTTGCGGACCATCGGGTCGTTGCCCTCGCGCAGGTCGGCCAGCACCTCGTTCGCCGCATTGCCGCACGCGATCAGGATGTCGCGCGGCAGCGAGCGGAGCTGGACGTTGTGCCGCTGGACCAGCGTCTCGAGCGCCGGCCCGTTGAGCGCCGTGTACTCGGCGAGGCAGTCGTCGTGGCCGGCCTGCGCGGCGGCGCGGATGACGGCCTTCAGATCGTTCGGGAGCGCGTCGTACTTCGGCTTGTTGACCATCAGCTGGAGCGCCGCACCCGGCTCATGGTAGCCCGGCACGTAGTAGAACGGCGCCACCTGATAGAAGCCGAACGACAAATCGTTCGCCGGCCCGATCCACTCGGCCCCGTCGATGGCCCCCGACTGGAGCGCCGCGAAGATTTCGCCGCCCGGGACGTTGATGACCGTGACGCCCAGCTTCGCCAGGATCTTCGCCTGGTTGCCGGGGGTGCGGAACTTGAGGCCCTTCAGATCGTCGACCGACCGCAGCTCCTTCTTGAACCAGCCGAACGTCTGGGTGCCGGTGTTGCCGGCGATGAACCCCTTGATGTTGAAGGGCGCCGCCAGCTCGTCCCACAGCGCCTGACCGCCGCCGTGGTGCACCCACGCCGACATCTCCTGCGCGGTGAAGCCCCAGGGGAAGGTGGTGAAGAAGGCGAAGCCCTCGGACTTGCCGAGGTGGTAGTAGGAGGCGTCGTGGCAGAGGTCGGCCGTGCCCTGCGAGACGGCGTCGAAGCCGCCGAAGGCCGGGACCAGCTCGCCCGCCGCGAACAGGCGCACCGTGATGCGGCCGCCCGACATGGTGGTGATCGCGTCGGCGACGCGCTGGGCGCCCGTGCCCACGCCCGGCAGGCCCTTCGGCCAGGACGTGACCATCCGCCACTCCTGAAGGCCCTGGCTGATGGCGGGGGTGGGGAAGCCCGAGGCGGCCGCGACCGCGACGCCGGCGACCGCACCGCCCTGGATGAACTTGCGACGTTCCATACTGTGCGCACTCCCTTGCGGTTCGTGACCCGCGTCGACGCGGGTCCTTTTCTGGATCAGGATCGGACGGCGGATGCCGGAACCCGAGTTCGCGACTATACGCAGACTTGATCACGATGCAACTTAAGAGGCGCACCCATCGGCGGAGACTTCGGCCCACCGCAGTCCCCGTTCAGGAAGACATTGCGCCGGACAAGGTTGTTCTTCCCGATTCAGGCCGCCGACAGTGTCCGGAAGGCGGCGACCGTCGCCCGGTCGAGCGGATCCTTTCCGTCGGCGAGACGGTCGACGAACGACGCGCCCGCGTTCGCCATCGCCACCCGCCAGTCGATCGGGAGAAGGGCGGCCGTCGCGGGCGGCGGCGGGGCGGCACCGTGCGGCGGGAGCGGATCGCCCCGGCGGACCGTCAGGGTCCGCGGCGGACCCGCCGATCCGTCCCCGAACCCCCGTCCGCCGCACGGTCCGCCGGGGAGGTCGTCCCGCGCGATCAGCCGCGCCAGCGGCGCGATCGCGCCGGGGACCGGTCCGTCGGGCGCGCCGAGGCGGGCCGGCTCGCCCTCGCACCGGAGGAGCGCGCCGGTTCCGCCGTCGATCACGACCGCATGGAGACCGACCCGGCCGTGGAGGGCGTCCCACAGCCGCCGCCCCCCGGCCGTGGCGAGCCACGCGTCGCGGACGGCGGGTGCGAGACCGGCGGGCAGGCCGCCGAAGCAGAGGAGGGACGGCGGCATCGCCGTCCAGTGCTGATGACCGTCCAGCGCCGCGTCGGCCGCCCCCGCGCGCACGGCGGTGATCGGATCGGGATGCGACAGGAGGCGCCAGCCCGACGGGACCCCGGCCGGCCCGTCGGACGGCGCCACCGCAAGGACCCGCGACCCCACGGCGACCGCGGGTCCGCTCCCGACCGGCAGGCCGAGGGCGAGGGAGGCGGCGAGGAACCGACGACGGGGAATCATGCGGACGAGGTTATCCGCCCCGCTGCCCGCCGGGGAGGGCGCCCGGCGGGCTACCCCGCCGGGAACGCCGTATCGGCCACCGGCTCCCATCCCCGCGATGTCAGCGCCTCCAGGGGACGGAAGCGGGCCTTGTAGGCCATCTTCCGGCTGCCGGCGATGAAGTAGCCGAGGTAGACGTAGGGCCGCTCCAGCGCCTGGGCGGTCTCGATCAGGCACACGATCATGAAGGTGCCGAGGCTCCGGTCCGTCTCGGCGGGGTCGAAGAAGCAGTAGACCGCCGACAGCCCGTCCGCGAGCCGGTCGGTCAGCATCGCGGCGACCAGCCGGCCCGCGTCGTCGCGGGCCTCCACGATGACCGTGTCCGCACGGCCCTCCTCCACCATCGCGCAATAGTCGGCCAGCGACATGCGGGCCATGTCGCTGTCGCCGTGGCGGGACTGCTGGTAGGCGTTGAAGAGGCGGTACTGCTCCAGCGTCGGATGGGCCGGGGCCAGCCGCAGCGCCAGATCGGCGTTCCGCCGCCGGATGCGCGCCAGCGTCCGCCGGGCCGCGAATCGCGCCACCGACACGCGGACCGGCACGCAGGCCGCGCAGCCCGGGCAGACCGGCCGATAGACGATGTCGTGGCTGCGCCGGAACCCGGCCTGTGAGAGTGCGGAGTTCACGTCGGCGCCCGACGCGGGCACGAGGCGGGTGAACAGCTTGCTCTCCTGCCGGTCGGGCAGGTAGGGGCAGGGGATCGGCGCGGACCGGAAGAAGACCTGTAAGGGCCGGTTCGCCGGCTTGATGATGCTCATGGAGGGTGGGCGGCGCTCAGGCGGTTTGTCTCTGCGACCCGGCGACCGACGTCGCGGGCCAGCCGAAGAACCCGGTGCCGACGGCGCCCGCGACGTCGGCGAGGCGGATCTGCAGCCAGTCCAGATACCGGTGCAGTCCGTCCGCCAGGACGCCGTCGATGGGCTTGCTGATCAGCACGGCCAGGATCTCGTCGAGGACCTCGAGCGCGGGGTCGCCGCCCCGCAGGTGGTAGCGTGACTTCAGTTCGGTCAAGAAACGGTTGACGGTCCGCACGCAGACGCTGACCGACCGGGGGAACCCCTGGTCGAACAGCAGGAAGCCGGCGACCGCCTGGGGCGTCATGCCGCGCGGATAGACCCGGCGGAACGCGTGATATCCGGCGGCCGAGCGCAGCAGCGCGTTCCACTGGCTGACGTCGAGCGGCGACCCGACCTCGGCGACCGACGGCAGGAGCAGGTGGTACTTGACGTCGATCAGGCGGGTCGTCTGGTCCGCCCGTTCCAGGTACTTGCCGAGCTGGTAGAAGTACCAGCCCTGATCCCGATAGAAGGTGCCCTCGGTGATCCCCGTGTGCGTCTGCGACGCCTCCTTCACCCGGGCGCACAGCGCCGACAGGCGCTGCGTCTCCACGTCCCGTCCGCCGAGGCCGGAGAGGTGATTGTAGAAGACGTTGATCTGCGTCCACATCTCGGTCGAGATCCAGGGCCGCAGGGTGCGCGCGTTCTCCCGCGCGGCGCGGACCGAATAGCGGATCGAGGTCGGGTTGTTCTCGTCCAGCACGTAGAAGCGGATGACGTTCTCGGCCGTCGGCGCGTCGTAGAACTCGTAGAAGCGCGTCTCGTCGGCGTTCAGCCGCAGGATCGGCTCCCACTGCTTGCCGCCGTGGCTGTCACGGTCGAACGTCTCGTGGACGTCGAGGATGCGGGCCAGGTTCTCGGCCCGCTCCATGTAGCGGGCCATCCAGAAGATGCACTCGGCGTAGCGCGACAGGAGCTTCATCGCCCGGGCCCCCCCGTCAGCACCCAGGTGTCCTTCGATCCGCCGCCCTGGGAGGAGTTGACGACCAGCGTGCCCCGCCGCAGCGCCACGCGCGAGAGCCCGCCCGGCAGCACCCACGACGATCTGCCGGTGATGCAGAAGGGGCGGAGGTCCACGTGCCGCGGCTCCACCCCCTCCTCGACCAGGGTGGGGCAGACCGAGAGCGGCACCATCGGCTGGCTGATGTAGTTGGCCGGATCGTCGAGGAGCTTTGCGCGGCACTCCTCGATCTCGGCCTTCGTCGCCCGCGGCCCGATGGTGATGCCGTATCCGCCGGCCTCGCCGACCGGCTTGACCACCAGCGTCTCGAGGTTGTCGAGCGTGTACTTCAGCCCGTCGGCCTCGCGGCAGATGTGGGTCTCGACGTTGGGCAGGATCGCGTCCTCGCCCAGGTAGTAGCGGATCATCCGCGGCACGTAGGCGTAGACCGCCTTGTCGTCGGCGACGCCGGTGCCGACCGCGTTGGCCAGCGCCACGTTCCCCTTGCGGTAGGCCTCGAAGATGCCGGGCACGCCCAGCATGCTGTCCGGGTTGAAGGCCCGGGGGTCGAGGTAGTCGTCGTTGAGGCGGCGATAGACCGAATCGACCCGTGCGAGGCCGTCGGTCGTCTTCATGTAGACGACGTCGTCCTCGACCACGAGGTCGCGGCCTTCCACCAGCGGCACGCCCATCTCGCGCGCGAGGAAGATGTGCTCGAAATAGGCGGAGTTGTAGGCGCCGGGCGACAGCAGCACCACCTGCGGTTCGCCCGCCGTGGCCGGCGCGATCTCCGTCATCGCGTTCAGGAGGCGCGGGCCGTAGTTGTCCACCGGCCTCAGCCCGATGTCGGCCATCAGGTCCGGGAAGGCCCGCTGCATCAGGTTCCGGTTCTCGACCACGTAGGAGACGCCGGACGGCACCCGCCCGTTGTCCTCCAGCACCCGGAAGGTGCCCTCGCCGTCGCGGACGAGATCGATGCCGAGGATGTGGATGTAGGTGTCGAAGGGCACCTTCAGCCCGACCATCTGGGGCCGGTAGTTCGGGTTCCCCAGAACGAGGTCGGCCGGGATGATCCCGTCCTTGATCACCTTCTGGTCCGAATAGATGTCGTTGAGGAAGAGGTTGAGCGCGGTGACGCGCTGCACCACGCCCGCCTCCAGGTTCGCCCACTCCTCGGCCGAGATCACCCGCGGGATCACGTCGAAGGGCAGGATGCGGTCGACCGCTTGGGAGGCCGACTGGATCAGGAAGGTGATGCCGAGGTTGAAGAGTTCGAGTTCGGCGCTGCGCGCCCGCTGGCGCAGGTCGGCGAAGTCGAAGGACGCGATCCGATCGCGGATCTGACGCGCATGGTCCGCGGGCTTCGCCGCATTGCCGAACAGCTCGCAGAAGTAGCCGCCGGGATCGTACCCCGACAACAGGTTTCGGGCGGTGTCTGCGGGGGTGTCCACGGCGGATCGACGGTCCCTGATGTCTGACGGCGCCCGAGGTTCCATCGCATACGGGCATGGCCAGTATGTGCACGGCGCAATGCGGATGGCCAGTCACATCGGAACGACCGTGCTGCGCCGCACCCGCGCTCACCGACGGTCAGGCGCCGCAGGGCTCCACATCCACTGCGATCGTCAGCCCGTGACGGCCGCCGCCGAGGATGACACCACGGGTGGGGCTGACGTCGTGATAGTCGCGGCCGACCGCCAGGACCACGTGATCGGGGCCCGCCGGCATGTCGTTGGTCGGGTCGAGGTCGAGCCAGCCGGCGTCGCCGCACCAGACGCCGGCCCACGCGTGGCTGGCGTCGGCCCCGGCGAGGCGCGGCTGGCCCGGCGGCGGGCGCGTGCGCAGATAGCCCGACACGTAGCGCCCGGCGACGCCCATCGACCGAAGGCACGCGATCATGACGTGCGCGAAGTCCTGGCAGACGCCGCGCCGGTCGCGCAGGACCGTCTCGGGCGGGGTCGAGACGGTGGTCGCGGCCGCGTCGAAGGCGAAGTCGGCGTGGATCCGCCGGGCGAGGTCGCGCGCCGCCTCGCCCACCGGGCGACCGGGCGGGAAGCTCGGCCGGGCGTAGTCGGCGCAGAAGGCGGGCTCGGGGATCACCGTGCTGGGCAGCGCGAAGGCGCAGGCGGCGCGCGATCCGGCGTCCGGCGCCTCGCGCAGCCGGTCGCGCACGGTCTCCCACGCCGGGGTCCGCGCGGGGTCGAGGGCGGTTTCCGCCCCCGGATGGACCGTGACGTCGAGGGCGACCGCGATCTCGAGGTGCGTGTGCGGCGCCTCGATCGACAGGAGGCGGCCGACGTTCCCGAACCCGTCGGTCCGCTCCTCCATCCAGGCGGGCGCCGGGTCGATCCGCATCTCCGCCGCATGCACCGTCTGCCGCGGTCCCGACGGAGGCCAGAGGTGGACGAGGTGATGGGCCAACGCCACCGGCAGCGCATACTCGTAGCGCGTCAGGTGGCGGATGCGGTAGCGGACGGCGTTCATCTCACACCGCCTGCCCGACGGCGGCCGGACTGAAGTAGGCGCGCGTGAGGAGGTCCGACAGCCCGCGCAGCGCGGCCGCCATCGGCCCCAGCGTCTCGGCGAAGGCGGCGTCGAGCGTCATCGGCACCGTCCGGCCGAGATCCTCGCGGAGCGCGGCGATGGTGGCCGCCGCCGCCTCCGCCGCCGGTCCGCCCGGCGGAAGCTGCGCCAGCGCGCGGGCGATCTCCCCCAGCTGGAAGGCGAGGCTGCGCGGGTTGCTCTCCTCGATCAGGAGGTGGGCCAGCGCCGGGCCCCGCTCGGGCGCGGCGGCGAACCGTTCCCGGTAGCCGGACGCGCTCTCCCCCAGTTCCAGCAGCAGGTCGAGGACGACGGGCCCCGCCCCGGGGTCCTCGGCCGCGCGGGCGAGCCACTGGACCAGCGCCAGCAGGAACTGCGCGCGCTCCAGCCACCGGCCGAGGCGCAGGAACCGCCAGGCGGGACCGCGCAGGATCGTCTCCTCCTCCAGCCCCACGAGGGCCGCCTGCCCGAGGACCAGCGTCTCGATCCGCTCCAGCAGCGCCGAGGGGGACAGGCGCGCGCGCTGCCCGCTCGTCTGTTCGAGGTCGGAGATCACGCGCCACAGGTCGGGCGCGAGGCGGTCGCGCACCGACGCGGCGCAGCGGGCGAGGCGCTGGAGCGTCGCGCGGATGCCGTCGGGCAGGCCCGGCTCGTGCAGCGCCGCGTGGACCGCCTTGGCGAGGTGGCGGCCGTCCGTGTCCGGCAGGGTGGAGAGTTCGGCGGGCCAGAGGTTCTGCCACGCCATCAGCCGGCGCAGGACGAGGAGCTCGGCGTCGCCCCACGGCCGCTCCACGTCGACCAGCCGCACGGCCACGCCGCGCAGGAGCGAGAGGACGTTGTCCGCCCGCTCGGCATAGCGGCCGAGCCAGAAGAGCCCGTCGGCCAGCCGGCTCGGCA
>JBIJED010000497.1:0-3157 GCA_044343785.1 Azospirillales bacterium
CGCCCGCGGCTTCCTCGCCGCCAACCGCGCCCGGGAAGGGGGCGGGGAGACGGAGCGGGCGCGGACCGACCGGCTGGCCCAGGGCCTCTTCCGCCCCTGCGACTTCGCCGTCGCGGACGCGGTGGCCGACCTCGCCCGGGCCCGCGGCGTGAAGCCGACGCAGATCGCGCTCGCCTGGATGCTGCACAAGCCGGCCATGGCCGCCCCGGTCATCGGCACGACGCGGCTGGAGCACATCGACGACGCGGCGGCCGCGGTCGACCTGCGGCTGTCCGAGGCGGAGATCGCGGCGCTGGAGGCCCCCTACGAGCCGCGGGCGCTGCCGCTGGGGTGATCAGTCGACCAGGTCCGGGCGCCGCTCGATCCGCGCCACACGGTCGTTCAGACGGTCGAGACGGACGCCGACGAGCGCCGACTGCTCGGCATCGGCACCCCGCTCCCGACGATGGCCGGCGAGCTGGATCTCGATCGCGGAAAGACGGTCCCCGTGCTCCTGCTGAGTCCGTTCGATCCGCGAAAGGCCTTCCCGGATCGCCCGGAGATGTTCGAGCACGATGTTCACCGGTTCGGTCACGCCGGCACTCCGCCACCAAAGGTCACAGCGAGAGCCTAGTCGGGTGGGCACCGCTCCGGCAAGACGCAAGCACCACGCGCCCGTCGGCCGCCTTGCCCCGTCCGGAGCGCGTGCCTATAACCTGCCGAACCGCCCGCCGCCGCGACGGGGTCCATGCTCGCCATCGCCTTTCCCGCCATCGACCCGGTCGCGGTCGAACTGGGCCCCCTCGTCATCCGCTGGTACGCGCTCGCCTACATCGTCGGCTTCGTGGCCGGCTGGCGCTACTGCATGTGGCTGGCGCGCTCCGGGCCCGCCCGGCCGACCGCGCAGGACTTCGACGATTTCCTGCCCTGGGCCGTCGTCGGCGTGATCCTCGGCGGGCGCGTCGGCTACGTCCTCTTCTACAACCTGCCCCACTACCTCCAGAACCCGCTGGAGGCGCTGATGGTCTGGCAGGGGGGCATGGCGTTCCACGGCGGGCTGGTCGGCATCATCGTCGCCATCGTCATCTACGCCCGCAAGCACGGCTTCTCGCCCTTCGCGCTGGGCGACCTGATCGCCTGCGCCGGCCCGATCGGCCTGTTCTTCGGGCGCATCGCGAACTTCGTCAACGGCGAGCTCTACGGCCGTGCGACCGACGTGGCCTGGGCGGTGGAGTTCCCGCGCGGCGGGTTCGTGCCCCGCCATCCGAGCCAGCTCTACGAGGCGGCGCTGGAGGGGCTGGTCCTCTTCGTCGTGCTCGCCATCATGGTCCGCAACCCGGCGATCCGGGCGCGGCCGGGCATCCTCGGCGGCGTGTTCCTCGCGGGCTACGGGCTGTCGCGGTTCGTGGTGGAATTCTTCCGCGAGCCGGACCCCCAGCTGGGCTTCCTGTTCGCCGGGGCCACCATGGGCCAGCTGCTGTCGGTCCCGATGATCCTCGGCGGCGCCGGCCTCGCCCTGTGGGCGCGGCGGCGCACGGTCGCGGGATGACGGATCCCGCGGCGACGGGCCCGCTGGCCCGTTTGCTGGCCCGACGGATCGCGGTCGAGGGGCCGATCACGGTGGCCGCCTTCATGGCGGAGGCGCTGGGCCACCCCGGGCACGGCTACTACGTCACCCGCGACCCGCTGGGCGCTGCCGGCGACTTCACGACCGCCCCCGAGATCAGCCAGATGTTCGGCGAACTGCTGGGCCTCTGGGCCGCCGACGCCTGGGCGCGGATCGGCGCGCCCGATCCGGTCCTGCTGGTCGAACTCGGCCCCGGCCGGGGCACGCTGATGGCCGACGCGCTGCGGGCGGCGCGCATGGTTCCGGCGTTCCGGACGGCGGTCCGCGTCCATCTGGTGGAGACGAGCCCGGTGCTGCGCGCCCGGCAGGCGGCGGCGCTGGGCGACGCCGGCCCGGTCTGGCACGTCGACGTCGCGACGCTGCCCCCCGGCCCGGCGATCGTGATCGCCAACGAGTTCTTCGACGCCCTGCCGATCCGCCAGTTCGTCCGCGGCCCCGGCGGCTGGCACGAACGGCGGGTGACGGCGACCGACGCGGGCTTCGCCCCCGCCCTCGATCCCCTGCCCTCCGCAGCGGCGGCGCTGATCCCCGCGCCGGTCCGCCGGGGCGCCCCCCTCGGCGCGGTCGCGGAGGTCTCGCCGGCCGGTCGCGCGGTCGCCCGGTGGCTGGGCGAGCGCATCGTCCGCGACGGCGGCGCCGCGCTGATCGTCGACTACGGGCACGACCGGCCGGGGGCCGGCGACACGCTCCAGGCGGTCCGCGGCCATCGCCCGGTCCCGCCGTTCGAGGCGCCGGGGACGGCGGACCTGACCGCCCACGTCTGCTTCGCCTCGCTGGCCGCCGCCGCGGCCGGGGCGGGGGCCGCGATCCACGGGCCGGTCGGCCAGGGCGCCTTCCTGACGGCGCTGGGCATCCGCGAGCGGGCGGACGCGCTGTCGCGCGCGGCGCCGGACCGGGCCGGGGCGATCGTGTCCGCGCGTGATCGCTTGATCGGCGCCGACGCCATGGGCACCCTCTTCCGCGTTCTCGCCATGGGCCCGCCCAGCACGGGGCCGCCCGCGGGGTTCTGAGGGGAGGGGCGGATGGTGGCACGACGGTGGATGGCGCCGGAGGAGGAGCCGGCGGTCCCGGTGCTGTCGCTGGGCGGGCTCAACGACGCCGACGGCCTGCGCCACGGGTTCTTCACGCGCCGGGGCGGCACGTCGGGCGGCCTCTACGGATCGCTGAACTGCGGCCTCGGCTCGGGCGACGATCCGGCGGCGGTGCGGGAGAACCGGGCGCGTTGCGCCCGGCGCCTCGGGGCGGCGGCCGACCGCCTCGTGACGGGCCACCAGGTCCATGGCACGGACGTCGCCCACGTGACGGACCCCTGGGAGCCCGGGCGCGGCCCGAAGGTCGACGCGATGGTGACCGACCGCCCGGCGATCGTGCTCGGCATCCTGACGGCCGACTGCGTGCCGGTCCTGTTCGCCGATCCCGCGGCCGGGGTGATCGGCGCGGCCCACGCCGGGTGGAAGGGGGCGAAGGACGGGGTCGTCGCCCGCACGGTCGACGCGATGACCGGCCTCGGCGCGCGGCGCGAGCGGATCGTGGCCGGCGTCGGCCCGCACA
>JBIJED010000332.1:0-4391 GCA_044343785.1 Azospirillales bacterium
GCTGTGGGAGGTGCTGGTCCGCGTCAACGAGGTGCCGCACTACCTCCTGCCGGGCCCGCTGCTGATCGCGCGGACGCTCTGGACCGACTGGGGCACGCTGTCGGGCTCGCTGTGGATCACGCTTCAGATCACCGGCATGGCGCTCACCGTCGCGGTCGTTCTGGGCGTCGCGCTGTCGATCCTGTTCAGCCTGTCGAAGTGGGTGGAGCTGTCGTTCTTCCCCTATGCGGTGATCCTGCAGGTGACGCCGATCGTCTCGATCGCGCCGCTGATCATCATCTGGGTCGACAACACCTATCTCTCGCTCCTCATCTGCGCGTGGATCGTCGCCTTCTTCCCGATCCTGTCGAACACGACGACGGGGCTGAACAGCGCCGACCACAATCTGCGCAACCTGTTCGAACTCTACGGCGCCACCCGCTGGCAGACGCTGCGGCGCCTGCGCCTGCCCGCCGCCATGCCCTACTTCCTCGCCGGCCTGCGGATCTCCGGCGGCCTCGCGCTGATCGGCGCGGTGGTGGCGGAGTTCGTGGCGGGTTCCGGCGGGGTCGAGAGCGGGCTCGCCTATCGCATCCTCGAGAGCGGCTACCGCCTCCAGATCCCGCGCATGTTCGCCGCACTGATCATGATCTCGATGTCCGGTATCGTGATCTTCCTGGCCATGAGCCTGATCACCCATCTGGCGCTCCGGCGCTGGCACGAGAGCGCGATCAAGCGCGAGAACTGAGCGGGTCACCATGAGCACGATCCCCCCGGCGGAACCGAAGGTCGAGCCCGTCGTCGACGTCGACTGGACGGCGCTGCGCGCGTCGCTGGGCGACGTGCCGGTCGAGGACGACCCCGCGCTGGTCAAGCAGAAGAGCCGCGACTTCTTCTGGTACTCGCCGGTCCTCAAGCGCCAGCTGCGCAACCGCTACGCCGAACTGGTCGTCGTGCCGCGGAACGAGGACGAGGTGGTGGCCGCGGTGCGCGCCTGCGTGCGCCACGGCGTGCCGCTCACGGTCCGCGGCGGCGGCACGGGCAACTACGGCCAGCTGGTGCCGCTCGCCGGCGGCGTCATGCTCGACATGACGGCGATGAACACGGTCGTCTGGCAGAGGCCCGGCGCCATGCGGGCGCAGGCGGGGATGCGCCTCGTCGACATCGAGGAGGCGAGCCAGCCGAAGGGGTGGGAGCTGCGCTGGTTCCCCTCCACCCGCCGCACCGCCACGATCGGCGGCTTCATCGCCGGCGGGTCGGGGGGCATCGGCTCGATCAACTACGGCGTCCTGGCCGACCGCGGCTCGGTCCCGGCCGTCCGCGTCGTGACGATGGAGGCCGAGCCGCGGGTGCTGGAACTCCGTGGCGAGGAGGTGCGGAAGGTCCTCAAGGCCTACGGCACCAACGGCATCATCACCGAGGTGGAGTTCGGCCTCGCCCCGGCGTGGCCGTGGGTGGAGGCGGTCGTCTCCTTCGCCGATCTGCCGACGGCGACCACCTTCGGCCTGGCGCTCGCCACGGCCGACGGGATCGTGAAGCGCGAGATCGGCGTGATGCCCTGGGGGGCGGCGCAGTATTTCCGCCCGCTCGTGCCCTGCCTGTCGGAGGGCGCGTCGATCGCCATCGTGATCGTCGCCGAAAGCTCCTGGGAGGCGCTGAAGGACCTGGCGGCCCACCACGGCGGCACGGTGTCGTTCGAGCGCGGGCCGGGGGACGCGGAGGGCACGGTCCCGCCGCTCTACGAGTTCACCTGGAACCACACGACGCTCCAGGCGCTGAAGACCGAGAAGACGATGACCTATCTCCAGGCGGGGCTGCCGGGGCCGGACTTCGTCGCCCAGACCCGGACGCTGATGGAGACCTTCGGCGACGAGGTCATCCCCCACCACGAGTTCATCCGCCGCGAGGGCCGGATCGCCTGTGGCGGCCTGCCGATGATCCGCTACACGTCGGAGGACCGGCTGAACGAGATCATCCGCTGGTTCGACGCCTTCGGCGCGCGCGTCTTCAACCCGCACACCTGCGTGATCGAGGACGGGGGCATGCGGACGATCAACTGGTCGCAGGTCGCCTTCAAGCGGCAGGCGGATCCGCTCGGCCTGCTGAACCCGGGCAAGATGCGCGGCTGGTTCGAGACCCCGCCCGCGGCCTGACGGGGCGTCGGTGGCCGTCCTCCTCGACCGGACCTTCCCCTCCACCCTCGACGCCCTCGTCGCGGCGGCGGGGCGCGACTGGCCGGCGGGCAGCCGGGTCGAGGTCTGGACCTACGCCGATCCCGCGGCCCGCCGCCGGGCGGAGGCCGCGCTTGCGGCGGCCGGGTTCGCGGCGCGCGTGCGCAGCGCGTTCAAGCCGCTGGTCCACGCGATGCTGGAGGAGATCGACGTCCCGGGCGCGCGGCAGGTGGTCGTCGCCCTGCCCCGCCACCCGGCCGCGTCGCCCGACCGATTCCGGCTGGAGGCGCACCCGCTGGCCGGGATGCTGCCGGCGGGTGTGCTCCGCCTCGACGAGGGGATCGAGGGCCTCGACCATGCGGTCGCGGTCCGCGGGGCGGACGGGGCGGACCGTCGCCACACGGTGTTCGCCCCGAACGTCGTCGTGCCCGACGCCACGGGGGCGCCCGCGCTCCGGCCCTGCGGCTGGCTGCGGGTCACGCCGCCGGGCGCCGAGGCGCCCCTGCACGACGCCCCCCATCCCGCGGCGCTGGAGACCGCGTTCGACGCGATCCTCGACGCCGTCCGGCGCCATCCGTGGCCCGCACGGATGCCACCCTTCCCGACGCTGGAGATCCGCGTCGACCTGCCGGACGCCGCGGACGTGCCGCTGGGCGTCGGGCACGAGGCGGTCCGCCTCGCCGAGGTGCTGCACGAGGACCTCTATTTCGGCGTGCGCGAGGTGCTCGCGACCCGCTCCGGCGCGCAGGCGGCCGACCGCACGGCCCGCCTCGGCCAGATCGTGCCCGACGTCCGCCCGACCGACGGGCCGCTGCGGGTGCGGATCACGACCGCCCGCCACCGGCCGGGCCCGTTCCCTGCGGGGCCGACGGGCCCGCTCGCCGACGCCGACCGTCCGCTCGACCCCGGCCGGGTCGCGCGGGAGGTGGACGCGCTCGGCGGCGGGCGTCGGGAGGGGCGCTCGGCCCAGGGCCGGCCGATCCCCTGGACCGTGTTTCCCGGCGAGGGGCCGGGGCCGGGGCCGGGGATCGTGATCTCGGGCGGACAGCACGCGAACGAGACGACGGGCATCGTCGGCGCGCTGCGGGCCGCCGCCCTCCTTCGCGACCGCGGCGTGGGCAATCTCGCGGTGATCCCGCTGGAGAATCCGGACGGCCACGCGCTGCACGGGCGGCTGCGCGCGGTCCACCCGGACCACATGCACCATGCCGCGCGCTACACGGCGCTGGGCGACGATCTGGAGTACCGGGTCCGCGCGCCGCTGCACGAGACCGCGACGCGCCGGGCGGCCTATGCCGCGACCGGGGTGCGGCTGCACGTGAACCTCCACGGCTATCCCGCCCACGAATGGACGCGGCCCCTCACGGGCTACGTGCCGAACGGGTTCGGGGCGTGGATGCTGCCCAAGGGCGCGTTCCTGATCCTGCGGCACCACGCCGGGCTGGAGCGCGAGGCCGACCGCCTGGTCGAGGCGGTCGCACGGCGCATCGCCGCCGTGCCCGGCATCGCCGCCCTCAACGCGGCGCAGCTCGACCGCCACCGGATCCACGCGGGCGAGCCCGAGGCCCCCGTGCGCCACGGGATCCCCTGCGACGTTCGGGCGGACGGCCGCTCGCCCGCCGCCTTCACGCTGATCACCGAGATGCCGGACGAGACGGTGGCGGGCGACCTGTTCCGCCTGCTCCAGACCGCCCAGACCGAGGCCGTGCTGGCGGCGGTCGAGGCGCTCGGCCTCGGCTGACGCCCACACCGCCGAACGCGGAACGCCCCGCGGCGGGTGCCGCGGGGCGTCCGGTTCGGTCCCGACGCCGGGACGCGTCAGCCGTGGGCGAGGATCGCCAGCAGCAGCAGCGCCACGATGTTGGTGATCTTGATCATCGGGTTCACGGCGGGACCCGCCGTGTCCTTGTAGGGATCGCCGACGGTGTCGCCGGTCACCGCCGCCTTGTGGGCGTCGGAGCCCTTGCCGCCGTGGTGCCCCTCCTCGATGTACTTCTTCGCGTTGTCCCAGGCACCGCCGCCCGACGTCATCGAGATGGCGACGAACAGGCCC
Source organism: Azospirillales bacterium (assembly GCA_044343785.1). GTDB lineage: Bacteria > Pseudomonadota > Alphaproteobacteria > Azospirillales > Azospirillaceae > CANGXM01. The sequence goes on from JBIJED010000332.1 coordinate 4,204, forward strand.
GTGACGATCACGCCCAGCAGCATCGCGCCGACCGCGCTGAACGCGGCACCCTTCCCCGCGATCGCGAAGATCACGAAGTAGAGGACGATGGGCGCCAGGACCGGGAGCAGCGAGGGGACGATCATCTCCTTGATCGCCGCCTTCGTCAGCAGGTCGACCGCCCGGCCGTAGTCGGGCTTGGACGTGCC
>JBIJED010000157.1:0-6683 GCA_044343785.1 Azospirillales bacterium
TTCTCGCGGAACTGGCGGCGCACCTCCTCGACGACCGAGCCGGCCGCGCGGCCGACGGCGGTCATGCCCATCGCGCCGAACAGGTAGGGCAGGAGGCCGCCCAGGATCAGCCCGACCACGACGAACGGGTTGGCGAGGCTGAAGTCCAGCTGCACGCCCTGGAAGTAGGGGTAGGTCTGCGGGTTGGCGATGAAGTACTTCAGGTCCTCGTTGTAGGCGGCGAACAGCACCAGCGCGCCGAGGCCGGCGGAGCCGATCGCATAGCCCTTGGTGACGGCCTTCGTCGTGTTGCCGACGGCGTCGAGCGCGTCGGTCGTGACGCGGACCTCCTTGGGCAGGTCCGCCATCTCGGCGATGCCGCCGCCGTTGTCGGTGACCGGGCCGTAGGCGTCGAGCGCCACGACCATGCCCGCCAGCGCCAGCATCGCGGTGACCGCGATGGCGATGCCGAACAGGCCCGCCAGCAGGTAGCAGAGCACGATGGCGATGCAGATGACGATCGCCGGAAGGGCGGTCGATTCCATCGAGACCGCGAGGCCCTGGATGACGTTCGTGCCGTGGCCCGTGGTCGACGACTGGGCGACCGACTTCACCGGGCGATAGTTGGTGCCCGTGTAGTATTCGGTGATCCAGACGATGGCGCCCGTGACCGCGAGGCCCACGACCGCGCACAAGAACAGCGAGAAGCCGGAGAAGGTCTGCGCCCCGACCGTGTAGGCGCCGCCGAAGCCCTGCGGCAGCACCCAGGCGGTGACGATGGCGATGCCCACCAGAGAGAGCACGCCCGTCGCGATGAGGCCCTTGTAGAGGGCGCCCATGATGTCGTTCGACGGGCCGAGGCGGACGAAATAGGTGCCCGCGATCGAGGTCAGGATGCAGATGCCGCCGATGACCAGCGGATAGATCATCATCGCGGGGATCGCGGGGAAGAAGATGCTGGCCAGCACCATGGTCGCCACGACCGAGACGGCGTAGGTCTCGAACAGGTCGGCCGCCATGCCGGCACAGTCGCCGACGTTGTCGCCCACGTTGTCGGCGATGACCGCCGGGTTGCGGGGATCGTCCTCGGGGATGCCCGCCTCGACCTTGCCGACGAGGTCGGCGCCGACGTCGGCCCCCTTGGTGAAGATGCCGCCGCCGAGCCGCGCGAAGATCGAGATCAGCGAGGCGCCGAACCCGAGCGCCACCAGCGCGTCGATCATCCCGCGGCCGGAGATGCCGAGGCCCTGCAGGATCGCGTAGTAGCCGGCGACCGCCAGCAGCGCGAGACCCGCCACCAGCATCCCGGTGACCGCACCGGCGCGGAAGGCGATCGACAGCCCCGCCGCAAGCCCCTCGCGCGAGGCCTCGGCCGTGCGCACGTTGGCGCGGACCGAGACGTTCATGCCGATGTAGCCGGCCGCCCCCGACATCACCGCGCCGACGACGAAGCCGATGCCGACGTGGACGCCGAGCAGGATCGAGACGATGACGGCGATCACCACGCCGACGATGCCGATGGTCGTGTACTGGCGGTTGAGATAGGCGGACGCGCCGATCTGGATGGCCTGCGCGATCTCCTGCATGCGGGCGTTGCCGGGGCTCGCGGCCAGGACGGCGCGTGCCGTCTGGACCCCGTAGCCGATGGCGACGAGCCCGCACAGGAGTGCGAACGTGATCTGAACCGTGGACATTGGGCTCTTCGATCCCCCTTGATGCGCCGGCTCCGGCCGCCCCCCCGGCGGACGGCGCCGTCCGGCGTCTTATGGACGGGCGAAAATGCCATGGCGGACAGGGCCTTGGCAATCGCGGGTGGCGACTGCCGGGGTCGTTCGCCTCAATCGTCGCGGAGGCGGATCAGGCGCTTGCCGACGTTCTCGCCGCGATAGAGTTCCGCGATGGCGCCGGGGGCGGTCCCGATCCCGTCGGTCACGTGCTCCCGATAGGCGATCCGTCCCTCCCGCACCCAGGCGGCGAGGCGCGCCACGGCCTCGGCGAAGCGGTGTCGGAAGTCGAGGACGAGGAGGCCCGACACGGTCGCCCGCTTGACCAGCACGTGCCGTTCCATGCGCGGCCCCATCGGCCACGGGTCCCAGGTGGGCTGCGACGCGGTCCCGCAGATCACGACGCGGGCGCCGACCGCGAGGCGCGCCATCGCGGCGTCGGACACGGGCCCCGAGGTGTTGTCGAAATAGACGTCGGCCCCGCCCGGAAGGGCCGCGTCCAGCGCCGCGCCGATGTCGCCCGACCGGTAGTCGATCGCCGCGTCGAAGCCGAACGCGTCGCGGCAGAGCGCGATCTTCGCGGACCCGCCCGCGATCCCGACCGTGCGGCAGCCCATGATCTTCGCGATCTGCCCCACGGCCGAGCCGACGGCACCGGCGGCGGTGGAGACCAGCACCGTGTCGCCGGGCTTGGGTCGCCCCAGGTCGAGCAGGCCGAAATAGGCCGTGAGCCCGTTGAGGCCCAGCACGCCCAGCGACAGCGACGGCGGAAGGTCGGTCTCCGTCACCGTTCGCGTGACCTCCGACCCGTCGCAGAGCGCGAACTCCCGCCAGCCGAGAAGGCCCATGACGAGGTCGCCCTCGGCGAAGCCCGGGTGGCGCGAGGCGACCACGCGCCCCACGGCGAAGGCGCGCATGACCTCGCCGATGCCGACCGGCGCGGAATAGTTGGCGACCGCGCTGACCCAGCCGCGCATCGCCGGCTCGACCGAGAGGTAGAGGTTGCGCACGAGGAACCGCCCCTCGGGCACGTCCGGCACCGGAACCGACACGATCTCGAAGTGCCCGGCCTGCGGGATGCCGTCGGGGCGGGCCTTGAGGCGGACTTCGCGGGAGAGGCGGGTGGACATGGGATCGCGCCGGATTGCGGAGCCGGCACTGTGGCACGCCGCCGACCACCCGTCGATCAGCGCAGACGTTGCGTCAGGACCACGCAGACGAGGACGAGCAGCGCCGTCGCAAGCATGCCGGGGGTCACGCCCTCGCCCAGCGCCAGTGCCGCCCATCCGAGCGACAGCAGCGGCTGGGCCAGCTGCAACTGGCCGACGCGCGCCACGCCGCCCAGTGCCAGTCCCCGGTACCAGGCGAAGAAGCCGAGGAACATGCTGACCGACGACAGATAGGCGAAGGCCCCCCACGCCGCGGGCGTGACCGTGGCGAGACGCGGGCCGTCCCACGCCGCGGCCGACATGACGAGCGACGCCGGCAGCATGAGCAACAGCGCCCAGGAGATGACGAGCGGACCGTCCATCCGCCGGGCCAGCGCGCCACCCTCGGCATAGCCGAGACCGCAGAGCGCCACGGCAGCGAGCAGCAGCGCCTCGGGACGCTCCAGGGCGAGCGTCGCGCCCTGGCCGAGGGCGAAGGCGAGGACGACCGCGACGCCCGCCGTCGACGCCGCCCAGAACCCGGCCGACGGCCGTTCGCCCGCGCGCAGGACGGCCATGACCGCCGTCGACGCCGGCAACAGGGCGGCGACCACGATCCCTTGTGCGGCAGGCCGCTCGGCCAGCGCCAGCGATGTGAGGACCGGGAATCCGAACACGACGCCGAGGCCCACCAGCGCCAGCGACCGGAGGTCGGACCGGTCGGGCAGCGGCGCGCGGCGCCACAGGAGATAGGCGGCGGCGAGGAGGGCCGCGAACACCCCGCGACCGGCCCCGATGATCGTCGCGTCGAGCCCGCCCAGCGTCGCGACCCGGGTGGCCGGGAGCGAGACGGAAAAGGCGAGGACGGCGACGGCGCCCCAGAGAAGGCCGGGCGGTGGGCGTATCGTCGGGATCATGGCGGCCTCCATTCCACCATGATGGATCTACTATAGTGGATTTTGAGAGGCAACGGGTTTCCCCGAGGCGGAAGCTCGGGCATGGTTCATCGCCATGGCGAGCCTTCCCGACCGTCCGAAACCACCAGCGCAGGGATCGACCCTGGCCGCGAACCTGCGGGCGCTCCGGCGGGAGCGCGGGCTGACACTGGAGGCGCTGGCGGCGCGGAGCGGTGTCAGCCGCGCGATGATTTCGAAGGTCGAACGCGGGTCCGCGACGCCGACGGCCACTGTGCTCGGCCGGCTGGCGACGGGTCTGGAGGTGGGGCTGTCGCGCCTGCTCGGCGCAGCGCGGGACCGGGGACCCGTGCTGCTGCCGGCGGCGGAGCAGACCGTCTTCGCCGATCCGGCGAGCGGGTTCGTCCGGCGGTCGGTCTCGCCGCTCTTCCCCGACCGGTTCCTCGACCTCGCCATGAACCGGCTGGAGCCCGGCGGGCGGGTGGACTTCCCGCCGCACCACCGGGGCGTGGAGGAGTATCTCCACGTGCTGCGGGGCACGGTGGAGGTGGTCGTGGACGGAGCCCGCTTAACGGTGCCGGCGGGCGACACGCTCTTCTACGCCGGCGACCGACCGCACGCCTTCGTCAACGCCACAGCCGAGCCGGCCGAGTTCATGGTCGCCATCGATGGCAGCGGGGCGCGCTGATCCCTACCGCTCCGCCCACCACGCCTCGATCACCATGCCGAAGGTCGGCGTCACCGCCGGCCGGCGGATCTTCGACCAGGCGGCCACCCGGTCCTCCCGCAGATGGTAGAGCGGCACGACGTACCAGCCCCACGACAGTGCCCGGTCGAGCGCCCGCGTTCCCGTCACGAGTTCCTCGTAGGTCCGCGCGGTGCCGAGGTCGGCGGCCAGCGCGTCGACGGCTGGCGAGCGGATGCCGGCATAGTTGCGCGTGCCCGGCTGGTCGGCCACGGCGGAGGACCAGTAGGAGAGCTGTTCGACGCCGGGCGAGAGGGTGGAGATCCAGCGGTTGATCGTGGCGTCGAAGTCCGTCTGGTCGAGGCGACCCTGGTACTGGGCGCTGTCCACGGACCGCACGGTCGCCTCGATGCCGAGGCGCTGGAGGGTCCGGGTCCATTCCAGCGCGACGCGCTCGTCCGCCGGGCCGTTCAGCAGCAGTTCGAACGCGAAGGGCGCGCCGGTGCGGGCGTTCACCATCCTGCCGTTGCGCACCACGAACCCCGCCTCCTGAAGGAGCTGGGTCGCGCGGCGCAGGTTCGCGCGCAGGCCGGTCGGGCCGCTGCCGTCGGTGGCGGGCGGCACGAAGGGCCTCTCGAACACGTCCGGGGGAAGCTGCGCGCGCCAGGGCTCCAGCAGGGCCAGCTCCGCCGGGGGCGGCGGCCCGCGGTGGGCGAGGATCGAATTGGGATAGAAGCTGGCCGTCCGCACGAAGGCGCCGTGGAAGAGCGTGCGGTTCATCCATTCGAAATCGAAGGCGTGGTTCAGCGCCTCGCGCACCCGGCGGTCGTCGAAGGGCGGGCGGCGGGTGTTGAGCACGATCGCCCGCACGGGCTCGGGGAACCCGCGGGGCAGCGTCTCCATCCGGATGCGCCCGTCGCGCACCGCCGGCGCGTCGTAGGCGGTCGCCCAGCGGGCGGGGTCGGTCTCGCGCCGGAAATCGAGCGCGCCGGCCTTGAACGCCTCCAGCGCGACGGTGTCGTCGCGGAAGTAATCGTAGCGGATGACGTCGAAGTTGTTCATGCCGCGGTTCACCGGCACCTGCTCGCCCCAGTAGTCCGCGCGGCGGCGATAGGTGATGCCGCGGCCGAGGTCCATCGCCTCGATCCGGTAGGGGCCGCTGCCGAGCGGCGGCTCGGTCAGGACGGCCGCGAAGTCCCGCCCCTCCCACCAGTGCTTCGGCAGGATCGGCATCAGCCCCATCAGCAGCGGCAGTTCCCGGTCGCCCGACCCGTCGAAGACGAAGCGGACCGAGCGCTCGCCCGTGCGCTCCACCGCCGTCACCTTGCCGTGGGCGCGGCGGCGGGCCGGCAGGCCCGACGCCTTCAGCGTCTCGAAGGTGAAGACGACGTCGTCCACCGTCACCGGCCGCCCGTCCGCCCACCGCGCCTCGGGCCGGAGCGCGAACTCGACCCATGTCCGGTCGTCGGGCGTCGTCACGCTCTCGGCCAGAAGGCCGTAGAGGCTGAACGGCTCGTCCCACGCGCGCGCCAGCAGCGGCTCGTACACCTGCGGCGTCAGCCCGGGCGGCGTCTGGCCGCGGATGTTGAAGGGGTTGAGGTTCGCGAAGCTGCCGACGGCCCCGTGCCGGATCTCGCCGCCCTTGGGCGCGTCGGGCACGACATAGTCGAAGTGCGCGAAGCCGGCCGGATACTTCGGTGCGCCATGCATGGCGATGCCGTGCGCCGCCTCCGCCGCCGTCGCCGCCCGCGGTGCCCCGAGCGCGAGCGAGACCGCCGCCAACAGCGCCATTGTGCAGCGCACCATGACCCTTGACGCCCGGATCGCGCGGGCGCATGAAGGCACGTCGTTCAACGACCGCCCCTCGAAGGTCACGACCATGGACATCGCGAAGATCCCCGTCGGAAAGGCCCCGCCCTGGGACGTCAACGTGATCGTGGAGATCCCGCTTCAGGGCGCTCCGGTCAAGTACGAGATCGACAAGGACTCGGGCGCGATGTTCGTCGACCGCTTCGTCCACACGGCGATGCACTATCCGGCGAATTACGGCTTCATTCCGCACACGCTGGCGGAGGACGGCGACCCGATCGACGCCCTCGTGGTGGCACCGCTGCCGGTGATCTCGGGCTCGGTGGTCCGGTCGCGGCCGGTCGGCGTCCTCGTCATGGAGGACGAGGCGGGCCGGGACGAGAAGCTGATCTGCGTGCCGGTGGACAAGCTCCACCCCTACCAC
>JBIJED010000498.1:0-3155 GCA_044343785.1 Azospirillales bacterium
CCTCTCCCGCGGCGCGGCGATCTCGACGCCCAGCGCGTCGGCCGCGTGCCAGACCCGGCGCGGGTCGTCCAGATAGGGGCGCCCGATCGCCTCGAGGTCGGCGTCGCCGTCCCGCACCACGGCGTCGGCCTGCCGCGGGTCGACGATCATCCCGACCGCCCGCACCGCGATGTCGACGTTCCGCTTCACCGCGCGGGCGAGGTGGACCTGATAGCCGGGGCCCGTCGGCACCGTCTGGCCGGGATGGATGCCGCCCGAGGTGAGGCAGAGGTAGTCGTAGCCGATCGCCTTCGGCTCCGCGGCGAAGGCGATCGCGTCCTCTCCCGTCAGCCCGCCGTCCACCCGGTCGTGCCCGGTGATGCGGGCGCCCGGGAAGCGTGAGGGTATGGGAGGGGTTGTGCGGAGCCGTCGCGGATTTCCGAGCGCGGGCGCCGCGGGTCAGCCGTTCAGCACGAGCACGCCCGCGAGGATCAGCCCCACCCCCGCCCACTGGTGGGCGACCAGCCGCTCACGCAGGACGAGCACCGCCAGAAGCGCGCCGACCGCGCTGTAGAGCGAGCCCAGCACGGTGACCACGCTCACGCTCTCCGTCCCCAGCGAATAGCCGACCGCGAGGCAGACGAAGGCGCCGGCGTCCATGAACCCCACCGCGACCGCGCGGCCCAGCGTCGCCCCCGTCGGCAGGGGCACCGACAGGCGGCCGGAGAGGTGCGCGAGCCCGATCGCCACGACCGGCACGAGGCGCGTCAGGAGGATCGGCACGACCCCGCCCAGCGCCGGCGCCACGTAGAGGCCCAGCAGCCAGAAGGCCGCGCCGTACTGCGCCGCGGCCAGCACCGCGAGGCCGAGGCCCGGCGGGATCCGGCCGCCGCCCGCGACGGGGGCGCGGGAGACGAGGGCCAGCGCCACGCCGCCGAGGCACAGGAGCACGCCCGTGCCCTCCGGCACGCCCAGCCGCTCGCCCGCCGCCACGGCGAGAAGCGTGGTCACGGCGGCGTAGCTGGCGGAGACGGGGACCACCAGGGACATCGCACCGGTCCGGAACGCGCTGTAGAGGGTGAGGGTGGCGGTGGCGTTCAGGAGGCCGAACGGCACCGCCGTCGCCCAGGCGCCCGCGGGGACCGCCGCGAGGTCCACGCCCGGCCCGGTCGCGGCCAGCATGGCCACGAGGCCGCAGAGCCCGAAGAGCTGGGTCCAGAAGAAGGCCCGCGCGGCGCCGGCCGCCCGGCTGAGGTCCCGGGTCAGGAGCGCGCTCGTGCCCCAGATGACGGCGCAGGCGAGGCCAAGCAGGACGGCCATGACGCACGACGGGGCCCGGCGACGCCGGACCCCGTCCCTTTCATCGGTCTCGGGCGGGAGGCGGGATCAGGCGGCCTGCCGGAGGTCCGCCGCCACCTTGAAGTCGGCCTCGGTCCTGGCGCGGATCTCCTCGACCGTCACGCCCGGCGCCAGCTCCAGCAGGGTGAGCCCGGTGCCGCCCTTCTTGTCGACCGCGAAGACGCAGAGGTCGGTGATGACGAGGTCCACCACCTTCGCCCCGGTGAGCGGCAGGGTACAGGCCTTCAGCACCTTCTTCTCGCCGTCCCTGGCGGTGTGCTCCATCACCACGACGACGCGCTTCACGCCCGCCACGAGGTCCATCGCCCCGCCCATCCCCTTCACCATCTTGCCGGGGATCATCCAGTTCGCGAGGTCGCCGCTCTCGGCCACCTGCATGGCGCCCAGGATCGACAGGTTGATGTGGCCGCCGCGGATCATGCCGAACGACTGCGCGCTGTCGAAGAAGGAGGAGGTGGGAAGCTGCGTGATCGTCTGCTTGCCGGCGTTGATGAGGTCGGCGTCCTCCTCCCCCTCGACGGGGAAGGGGCCCATGCCGAGCATGCCGTTCTCCGACTGGAGCGCCACGGTCATGCCGTCGGGGATGTAGTTGGCCACCAGCGTCGGGATGCCGATGCCGAGGTTCACGTAGAAGCCGTCGCGCAGTTCCTCGGCGGCGCGGGCGGCGATGTCGTCACGGGTCCAGGCCATGTCCGTTCCTCCTCAGGCCGCCGCGCGCTTGCGCACGGTGCGCTGCTCGATGCGCTTCTCGAACGCGGCACCCTTGATCAGGCGCTTCACGAAGATGCCGGGCGTGTGGATGTGGTCGGGGTCGATCTGCCCGGGCTCGACCATCTCCTCCACCTCGGCCACGGTCACCTTCGCGGCGGTCGCCATGGGCGGGTTGAAGTTCCGCGCGGTCTTCCGGTAGACGAGGTTCCCCTCGGTGTCGGCCTTCCACGCCTTCACGATCGCGAGGTCGGCGAAGAGGCCGCGCTCCATCACGAAGAGGTCCCCATCGAACTCCCGCACCTCCTTGCCCTCGGCGACGAGCGTGCCGACGCCGGTCCTCGTGTAGAAGGCGGGGATGCCGGCGCCGCCGGCGCGGATGCGCTCGGCCAGCGTGCCCTGCGGGTTGAACTCCAGCTCCAGTTCGCCCGACATGTACTGCTGGGCGAAGAGCTTGTTCTCGCCCACGTAGGACGAGATCATCTTCCTGATCTGCCGGGTCTCGAGCAGGACGCCGAGGCCGAAGCCGTCGACGCCCGCATTGTTCGAGATGACCGTGAGGCCCTTGACGCCGGACGCCCTGATGGCGGCGATCAGGTGCTCCGGGATCCCGCACAGCCCGAAGCCACCGGCCATGATCGTCATGTCGTCGTGCAGCACGTCGGCGAGCGCCGCCGTGGCGTCGGGATAGACCTTGCGCATGGGGTCCGGCTCCGGTGGGGATCGATCCCCTGATCTAGGTGCCGGCGCGGGACCCTGTCAATCGCGGCGGGTCCGGGAACCCGCCCGCCGCTCAGGCGGCGAAGTCGAGGACGGAGCCGCGGCTGAACAGACGGCGGGCCTGGTTCTGCTGCACCGCCTGGGTCTGGCCCTGGGCGTCGGTGCGGACGGCGTCGACGTCCAGCCGGCCGTCGCTGACGGCGGCGTTGAGCTCGATCCGGTTGCCGCGGCCGTCCTGGAAGTTCGCCTGCACCTCGACGTCATCGGTCGTGCGGACCTCGGCCGAGCCTTCGAAGGTGCGGCCGTCGCGGCCGGTGAAGCGGCTCTGGGCGGCGAAGCCGTCCTCGGTCGGGGTGACGACCTCCTCGAAGGCGGGCGCGCCGCCGGCG